>RFIR01000272.1 GCA_003695135.1 Alphaproteobacteria bacterium
AAGGGCCGGCCCTATCGCATCTTCGTCCGCGACGCCGCCGAGGAGTTTCAGCTCGTCTTCTTCCACGGCCGCAAGGAGTGGCTGCGCGAACGTCTGCCATCGGGCGCGCGCCGCGTGGTCTCGGGCCGGGTGGAGCTGTTCGACGGCTATGCCCAGATGGTCCATCCCGACCACATCCTGACCGAGGCCGAGGCCGATACCCTGCCGCGTCTTGAGCCGGTCTATCCGCTCGGTGCCGGGCTGACCCAGCGGGTGATGGCCCGCGCGGTCCAGGCCGCACTGCAGCGCGCGCCCGAGCTGGCCGAATGGATCGAGCCTTCGATGATCGCGCGGCAACGCTGGCCGGGCTGGCACGCCGCGCTGGCGCGCGTGCATGATCCGGGCCGGGACGGGCTGGCCGCGGCGGAGGAGGCGCGCACGCGGCTTGCCTATGACGAGCTTCTCTCGCACCAGCTGACGCTGGCGCTGGCGCGCCGGCATCTGCGCCGCGGCAAGGGCCGGGCCAGCGTGGCGACCGGGGCGCTGACGGGCAGGGTGCTTGAGGCGCTGCCCTTCACCCCCACCGGCGCCCAGAACCGGGCCTTTGCCGAGATCCGATCCGACATGGCCGGCAAACAGCGCATGAACCGGCTGCTGCAGGGCGATGTCGGCTCGGGCAAGACGCTGGTGGCGCTGCTCGCCTGTCTGGTGGCGGTGGAGGCGGGCGGGCAGGCGGCGCTGCTGGCGCCGACCGAGATCCTCGCGCGGCAGCATTTCGCCACCCTTTCCGCCCTTGCCGCGCCGGCCGGGGTGACGATCGAACTGCTGACCGGGCGCGACAAGGGGGCCGAGCGGGCGGCCAAGCTGGCACGGCTGGCCAGCGGCGAGACGCAGATCGCCATCGGCACCCATGCCCTGTTCCAGCCCGACATCGAATTTGCCGATCTGCGGCTGGCGGTGATCGACGAACAGCACCGATTCGGCGTCGCCCAGCGCCTCGACATGGCGCGCAAGGGCCGTGGCGCCGACATGCTGGTGATGTCGGCCACGCCGATCCCGCGCAGCCTGGCGCTCGCCAGCTATGGCGACATGGATCTCACCGTGCTCGACGAAAAGCCGCCCGGGCGCAAGCCGGTGGACACGGTGATGATCTCGGCCGGGCGCATCGACGAGGTGGTCGAGCGGCTGCGCGCGGCGCTCGATGCCGGGCGGCAGGCCTACTGGGTGTGTCCGCTGGTCGAGGAATCGGAGACGGTCGACTACGCCGCCGCCACCGAACGCGCCGCGATGCTGGGTGCGGCGCTGGGGCATGAGAGGGTGGGGCTGGTCCATGGCCGCATGGCGCCGGCCGATCGCGACGCGGTGATGGGTGATTTCGTCGCCGGGCGGCTGCGGCTGCTGGTCGCGACCACGGTGATCGAGGTCGGCGTCGACGTGCCGGCGGCCTCCATCATGGTCATCGAACAGGCGGAGCGATTCGGCCTGTCGCAGCTGCACCAGCTGCGCGGCCGGGTCGGGCGCGGGGCGGAGCGTTCGAGCTGCGTGCTGATCTACAAGCCGCCGCTGGGCGAGGCGGCGCGCGCACGGCTGTCGGTTCTGCGCGAGACCGAGGACGGCTTTCACATCGCCGAGGCCGATCTGAAGCTGCGCGGCGCGGGTGATCTGATCGGGCATGCGCAATCGGGCCTGCCGCGGTTCCGCATCGCCGATCTCGAACGCGACCGCGACCTGATGCAGATGGCCCAGGACGAGGCGCGGCTGGTGCTGGTGCGCGATCCGGCCCTGGAAGGCCCGCGCGGCGAGGCGCTGCGCTGCCTGCTCTATCTGACCGGGCGCGACGAGGCGGTCCGGCTGATCTCGGTCGGCTGATCTCGGTCGGCTGAGCCCTGCGGTTGAGCCCGGCGCGGATTGCGCCGCGGCGCCCGCATCCGACCCATGCCGAAGTTCACAATTTGTTCTTGACTCTCGCGATCAAAACAAGAACATTAACGAAACGTAAAGCGAGGAGAGCAGCCATGATCCTTTTCAGACGGCTCGGCAGACAGGCCCGGGCTGCGCGGCTGGGCGGAGTGGAAGACATGCTCGGCATGGCCGCGCTTTCCATCATCATGATCGTTCTGTTCAACGTCGACGGGATCTTCTGAAGCCGCAACGGGTTCCGGGCGTTCGCATCCGCCACCGGCGTTTTCGCCTCATGCGCCGGAGATCGGGTTCCCCGCCCGAGAGCGTGACTGCCACCCGCCTGTTCCGCACCGGCGGAGCGAATGCCGAGACTGCCGCCGCGCCCCGTTGCGCGGCGGTCTTTTTTCGGAAGGACGCAACCTTCTACCAAGGTTCGATGAGTTCGACTCACGCCCTGTCGATTTCTCCATTGCACACGGGTCAGGTCCGACCGCTGCCCTCGAAGCGTTGAGGGCAGTGCCCGCCCGAGGTGGGCGCGGAAGCGCCCGCCTGTGGGGCGGGCGGGCGCTGCCCGGGCTGACGCCCGGGCGGAGCAGGTTCTTGTCATTGAGCCTTGGTCTTCGAT
>RFIR01000273.1 GCA_003695135.1 Alphaproteobacteria bacterium
AGTCGTTTGGCTATAGCTCGGCGGAACGCTCCCTGACGGCCGCCGGTTGATCACGCGCGAGGGAACGCGCCCTGACGGCTGCCGGGCGATCACCTGCAATAGCCGTGCGGCCCGGATCGTCCACGCCAACGACCCCGACACCTCGCTCACGGCACGAAGCCGGGCGGCGGTCAGTGATCAGGGCGGCTGGTATGAGACCCGGCACCGGGACGGCGGGCGGGGGCTTTCCCGCCCGCTACCGGCTGATGCAGCACAGGCCGGGCCTGCGTGCCGGAGGTGCCGCTTCAACCCTGCGCCGATGATTCGCCGTCCGATCTCGCCACGATCCGGCCCTGCCGCAGCGCGACGACCTCCCCCCGCGCCATCGGATGCCAGGCCTCTCCGGTCAGCGGCACGCTTGCGGCCAGCACCACCCGTTGCCGCTCCGTCTCCAGCGCAGCGCCGGCGATCTCCGGATGCCCGGGGCTGTCCGGGGCGCATTCACGCTCCACACGCCACAGCCCCGGCGGCACGATGCGGCCATCGGCCTGTCTTCGGCGGTCGGCATGCAGAAACAGTGCATCGCCGTCCGCATAGAGGAAATTTGCCGGGCCAAGCTGCCGCATCCCGGCGGCGAAGCCGGAGAACACCTCCAGCCGCCGGTCCAGATCGGGGAGGCGGGCCGGATCGCGCCACAGCGGCGCCATGCGCTGCAACAGCGCGCAGAAGGCCCATTCGGAATCGGTATCGCCGATCGGGCGGAACCCGCCCCCGGACAGATCGACCGCCGCCCGGATATCCGCGAGATTGCCGTTATGGGCCAGCACATGCCGGCGCCCGCCCAGTTCGCGCTCGAAGGGCTGGGTATTGGAATAGCAGACATCGCCCTGGGTGGCGTGGCGGATATGCGACAGTACCGTCGGGCTGCGCAGGCAATGGCCGGCCACGAAGCCCAGCCATTCGCTGGATGCGGCCGGTGCGGTGTCCTTGATCAGCCGCACGTCGCGGCCGTGGTAATAGGCGATTCCCCAGCCGTCGCGCGTGCTGCGCTCGGGGCTGCCATGGCGCGCGAATTCCTCCAGGCTCATGGTCAGCGCCACGGGGTGGTTCGACGATATTCCGAACAGCTCGCAGATGAGGCCCCCTCCCTTGCGCGCCGATCCTGTCCCAATGCGCGCGGCCGGTCAACGGACGCCTTGCCCGTCCGGGCAGGCGCCGGTCCGTCCGCCATTCCGGTCATCACCGGTTGTCAATCCGCGCGGTTCCGCTATGTCAGACCGACGGCGTGCTCAGGGACGAATGGCGAGGGACAGGTGACGCGGATCGAGGACAGATTCGCCCGGCTGCGGGCGGAGGGGCGCAAGGCCTTCGTGGCCTATGTCATGGCGGGCGACCCCGATTACGAGACTTCGCTGGAGATCGTGCGCGGGCTTCCCGCGGCCGGTGTCGATGTCATCGAGCTCGGCGCGCCCTTCACCGATCCCATGGCCGACGGGCCGACCATCCAGCTGGCCGGGCAGCGCGCGCTCGCGGCCGGCATGACGCTGAGACGGACGCTGGAGCTTGCCGCCACCTTCCGGCGCGAGGATGCCACCACGCCCATCGTGCTGATGGGATATTACAATCCGATCTATTCCATGGGCGTGCCGGCCTTTCTGGAGGCGGCGAAGGCGGCCGGCATCGACGGGCTGATCGTGGTCGATCTGCCGCCGGAGGAGGATGACGAGCTCTGCCTGCCGGCGCAGGCGGCGGGGCTGAACTTCATCCGGCTGGCCACGCCCACCACCGACGACCGGCGCCTGCCCAAGGTGCTGCAGAACACCTCCGGCTTTGTCTACTACGTCTCGATCACCGGCATCACCGGGGCGGCGGCGGCGCAGGCCGGGCAGGTGGCGCCGGATGTCGCGCGCATAAAGGCGGCGACCGATCTGCCGGTTGTGGTCGGCTTCGGCATCCGCACGCCGGAGGCGGCAAGGGCCATTGCCGGGGTCTCCGACGGCGCGGTGGTCGGCTCGGCCATCGTCGCCGAGATCGGCGGGGGCCGGCCCGCGGGCGAGGTGCTCGATTTCGTGCGCGCGCTCGCCGCCGGCGCGCATTCCGCCTGAGCGGGCGAGGCACATGGCCCACCGCACCGATGCCGAGATGACGGGGCTGCTCGCCGCCATCGCCGGCTCGCCCGCCGATCACGGCGTGCTGCGCGGCATCACCGTGCGGCCCGATCACGGGCTGCGCGAAACCCCCGGCAGCGTCGCGATCAGCCTTGCCGGCGGCGTGGCCGGCGATCACTGGGCGAAGGGATGCTGGAAATCCCTGCCCGACGGCACCCCGCATCCCGATGTACAGATCTGCATCATGAACGCGCGCGCCATCGCCTTCATCGCCGGCAGCGAGGATCCGGCCGACTGGGCGCCGGCCGGCGACAACCTGTTCGTCGATCTCGACATCGGCCCGGAAAACCTGCCCGCGGGCCAGCGGCTGGCCATCGGCAGCGCCGAGATCGAGATCACCGCCGAGCCGCATCTGGGCTGCCGGCATTTCTCGGCCCGCTTCGGCCGGCCGGCGCTGCGCTTCGTCAATTCGCCCCAGGGCCGGGCGATGCGCCTGCGCGGGGTTTATGCGCGGGTGGTCCGGGACGGGACGGTTTCGGTGGGCGACAGGATCACGAAGACCTGATCGGACCGGCGAAACCACAGTCGGGTTTTGTAATTCCCGACATCTTCCCTATCTTGTGCCATTATCGCCAGGAATGAGGGAGCCTCCGATGCAGCCCGAAGTCACCGCCTTCTTCGACGAAGCGACCAATACGGTTTCCTATGTCGTGCGCGATCCCGCCGGCACCGCCTGCGCCATCATCGATTCGGTGCTCGACTACGATCAGGCCGCAGGCCGCACCGCCACCGCCTCGGCAGACCGCATCGCCGCCTTCGTGCGCGAAAGGGGCTACACGGTCGAGTGGATCCTGGAGACCCATGTCCATGCCGATCACCTCTCCGCCGCACCCTATCTGCAGGAGATGCTCGGCGGCCGTATCGGCATCGGCGAGCAGATCACCGTGGTCCAGGACACCTTCGGCAAGGTGTTCAATGCCGGCACCGAGTTCCAGCGCGACGGCTCGCAGTTCGACCGGCTGTTCCGCGAGCAGGACCGGTTCACCATCGGCGGGCTGTCGGGCTTCGTGCTGCACACACCCGGCCACACCCCGGCCTGCCTGACCTATGTCATCGGCGATGCCGCCTTCGTCGGCGACACGCTGTTCATGCCTGATTACGGCACCGCGCGCTGCGACTTTCCCGGCGGCGATGCCGGCACGCTGTGGGATTCGATCCAGAAGGTACTGAGCCTGCCCGACGAGACCCGGCTGTTCATGTGCCACGACTACAAGGCGCCCGGCCGCGATGAGTACGCGTGGGAGACCACGGTGGCCGAGGAGAAGGCCAACAACATCCATATCGCCGGCAAGACGCGCGAGGAATTCGTCAAGATGCGCACCGAGCGCGACGCCACGCTGGGCATGCCGCGGCTGATCATCCCCTCGATCCAGGTCAACATGCG
>RFIR01000274.1 GCA_003695135.1 Alphaproteobacteria bacterium
GGCTCCTATGTCAAGGTGCGTTTCGACCAGCGCTGACAGGGTCATGGGCCGGCCACGAGGCAGCCGACCCCCCTTGCATTTGCTGGACGATCGAACCATGTTGCGGCCCAACTCGCGGCGGGTCGTCCGTCGGCGAAAAGGATGTGGCTTGTCGGGATACAGCATGGCCAAGGAAGAGATGCTCGAGTTTCCGGGGGTCGTCGTGGAACTTCTGCCGAATGCGACATTCCGGGTGAGGCTCGACAACGGCCATGAAATCATCGCCCATACCGCGGGCAAGATGCGCAAGAACCGCATCCGGGTGCTGGCGGGCGACAAGGTGCAGGTCGAGATGACGCCCTACGACCTGACCAAGGGGCGCATCACCTATCGTTTCAAGTAGCGCGGGTGGCCGGGCGCCGGGGCCGGGCATGCGGCTGATCCTGGGATCGGCCTCGCCGCGGCGGCTGGAACTGCTGGCCCGGATCGGTATCCGCCCCGACGCGGTGCTTTCGGCCGAGATCGACGAGACGCCGCTGCGCGGCGAGCTGCCGCGCCAGCATGCCGAGCGTCTGGCCCGCGCCAAGCTCGACCGGCTGGCCGGGCAGGTCGGACCGGCCGCTTCGGATGCCACCCTGATCTTGACCGCCGACACCGTCGTTGCCATGGGCCGGCGCATCCTCGGCAAGCCCGAAGACGCGGCGGAGGCAGAGGCCTTCCTGCGCGCGCTCTCGGGCAGGCGGCACCGGGTGCTCACCGCCATCGCACTTGCCGGAGGGCGGCTCTGGACCCGGACGGTGGAGACGCGCGTGAGGATGAAGCGGTTGTCCGATGAGGAGATCGCCGCCTATCTTGCCAGCGGCGAATGGCGCGGCAAGGCCGGCGGCTATGCGATCCAGGGGCGTGCCGGCGCCTTCATCCCCGCCATCATCGGCAGCTATTCCAACGTCGTCGGCCTGCCGCTTTGCGAGACCGCGCAGCTGTTGCGCGGTGCGGGCTACCCGATGCCGGCCGGCAGGACGGAGGGATGACGGACCGGGTGATCATTCTCGACCGGCTTGCCCGTGGCGAGACGGCGGCGGCGCTGATGGTCGACGGGCGGCTGGAGGATCTGCTGGTCGACCCGCCGGAGGCAGAACCCGGCCCGGCGCCGGGCGAGATCTACTGGGCGAAACTCGACCGTCCGGCCGGCGGCGGCGCCTTCCTCCGCCTGACACCGGACCGCACCGGCTGGCTGCGCGAGGCGAAGGGACTGAAGCCGGGGCAGGGGGTGCTGGTCCAGATCAGCGCCCATGCCGAGCCCGGCAAGGCCTGCCCGGTCACGACGCGCCTGCTCTTCAAGCGCCGGCTGGTGATCCACAGCCCCGATGCGCCCGGCATCAACCCGTCGCGCCGGATTCGCGATGCGGGCGAACGCGAACGGCTGGTCGCGGCGGCAGAGGCGGCGCTTGCGGCCATTCCGGAGCCGGTGAGCGGCGGGTTCATCCTGCGCTCGGCCGCCGCGGGCGCCGATGCCGCGGAGCTGGCCGCAGAGATCGCCGCGGCGCTGGCCGAGGCGCGCGCGGTTCGCGAGGCGGCCACCGGCCCGCCGCCCCTGCGCGCACCTCTTTCGGGCCCGATCGGCGCGGCCGCGCTCGCCCTGCGCGAATGGACCGATCCGCTGCCCGACCGGTTCGTGATCCGCCGCGACGGCGATGCACTCACTTCGCCGACGGCCATGGCGGCCGGAAGCTGGCCGGCAGGGCTCGGGGCGCGGCTGGAACGCGCCGCCGATCCGCTCGAGACGCTCGAGGCGCGCGCGCAGATCGCGGCCCTGGCATCGCCGCGGGTCGCGCTCGCCGGAGGCGCCACCATGTTCGTCGAGCCCACCCGCGCCTGCGTGGCCGTCGACATCAACACGGGCGGCGATTTCTCGCCTGCCGCGGGGCTGAAGGCCAACATCGCTGCCCTGCGCGAGCTGCCGCGCCAGCTGCGGCTGCGCGGGCTGGGCGGGCAGATCGTCATCGACCCCGCGCCGATGCTGCGGCGCGATCGCGGCCGGCTTGACTCGGTGCTCAAGGCGGCGTTGAAACGCGACCCGGTGGAGACCAACATGGTGGGCTGGACCCCGATGGGGCTGATCGAGCTGCAACGGAAACGCGAACGTCGGCCACTGGGCGACATGTTGTCGGAGGATGCGCGATGAGCTGTCCGATTTGCGGCCGGGAAACGATGCATCGCTACCGCCCGTTCTGCTCGAAGCGCTGCGCGCAGATCGATCTCGGCCGCTGGCTGACCGGCGCCTATGCGATCCCTGCCGAGGAGGAGGATGCACCGGGCGAGGAGGATGCGGTTCCGGACCGCGAGACGCCGCCCACCCGCCATTGACCCGACGTGCTGGCGAACGGCGCTCCGGCCTCTGGACAAGGCTCGGTCCCTCGTCTAAGACCACCCCCCGGATGCGAGCACTTCGCCCGGATGCCCAGGTAGCTCAGTTGGTAGAGCAGCGGACTGAAAATCCGCGTGTCGGTGGTTCGATTCCGCCCCTGGGCACCAGAAAAATCGATGAAACATGACCGGGTGCGCGTGAGGCGGACGCCGTATGAGGTCGATTGGCAGGGCCGTCGCTGGGCCGGTCTTCAGCCGAACGGGTTCTCGACCTTCGGCCAGTAATTGCCATCGCGCTTGGTGAAGGGAATGGCAGTCATGTCCGGCGTCACCGCGCCGGGACTGCCGACATGGATGACGCGCGTGCTGACCCGGACGAAGTTCTGGTAGAAATGGTTGGTCGATTTCGGGATCATCGCGCGCAGGCCGGTGATGTCGAGGCCGAGATCGGTGAAGATGGTGGGCGAGAAACACTGCGTCCTGAGCGAGGACAGGACCAGATGCACGCCATCGGCCTCCAGCCACACGCCGGTGCCCATCGGCATGAGCGTGTCGCCGAGCTTCTGCGTCATGTCGTCCCGGATGCCGCGCACGGTCACGTCCAGATCCACCGGCTCGCCGGATTCGGCGCAGATCTTGCCGCCCAGCCGCACCCGCATCCGCGCGCCCAGCCCGGCATCGCGACACAGGCTCACCAGCACCGGGTCCCAGAAGGGGGCCAGCGCGACATCCCGGATCCCCCGCGCGAGGATGGCCCGGAGGAAGAAGGTGGAATCCGACGGCGCACCGGCGCCGGCATTGTCGCCCATATCCGCCAGCGTGACCGGCCCCTCCGCGGCGGCCTCCAGAATGTCCAGCGCCTCGGCAATGCCGGGATAGCTCGGGCGCAGCCCCTCGCGAATGTCCCACAGCCTGCCGGCGAACTCCTCCGCGACCATCGCGGCCCTTCCGGCATCGCCATCGGCGATCACCAGCACTCTGGCGCCGACATCGGCCACATCGGCCCAGGGAAATCCATGCGTCAGCGAGACCGAAAGGATGCCATCCCGGCCTTCGGCATCCTTCATCGCCTGCACGAAGCTCTTGCCCGGCTCCTCCATGGTCCGGATGATGGTCAGCATCCGGCAGTCATGGGCGCGCATGACCGGCCGCGTCCTGCCCTCGGCCGCGTCGGCAGCCATGGCGAACAGCTCGCGGGCCCGATCGGGCGAATCGACATGCGGGTATTCCTTGTAGCTGACGATCAGCGTGGCGTTCTCCAGCATCGCCTGCGTCAGGTGGTTGTGCAGATCGAGCTCCAGCCCGATCACGCGGTCCGGTCCCATGATCGCACGGGCACGGGCCATCAGGTCGCCCTCGCAATCGTCATAGCCCTCGGCCACCATCGCCCCATGCATCGAGATCAGGAACAGGTCGGGCCGGTGCGTCTCGACATCGCGCAGGATCTCGTCGCGGTATTCCTCGTACACCACGCGGGTGGTCAGCCCGGCGGGCTGGGCAAAGGCGCAGAGGCTCTCGACCACCTCCCAGCCCCGCTCCCCGGCCATGCGGCGCCATTCATGCAGGGGCGCCGAGAACAGGTTGGCCGGCTCGGCGGTCGCGTTGCGGCTGACCATGGATTCCTCGAAGGCGTGCCGCCCGGTGGGGATGGGCGAGAAGGTGTTGGTTTCCGTGGCCAGTCCGGCGATCAGCAGTTTCATCTCGGCTCCCTCGCATCTGTGGCCCGCCTCGCAGCGGCGCTCCCGTCCCTCGACCGATGCGAAAGCCACAGCGCCGCGGCGGGTGCCGGCGCGGACATCTCTAACCCATGATCCGCCCCGGCGGAACCGACCCGGAGATGCGCAGGGCGATGGGGCGGCGCCCGGCCCGCCATCCCATCCCCGCGCCCCGGCTCCGTCGGATGAGCGGCCGCGCGAAGGGTTACCGAAACGGCCGGTCGGGCAGATGCGCGCGGCCGGCCAGCAGCACCTCGACGATGCCGCCCAGCACGATCAGAGCCGCGCCCAGCGCCTCGGGCAGGCCGAAAGGTTCGTCGAGCAGCAGTGCCGAGGAGATCACTCCGGTCACGATCTCTGCGGTCAGCAGGAAGCTCAGCGTCGCCGGGCCGAGACGCAGCGCCCCCCAGATGGTGGCCAGAAGCACCGGCGCGGTGAAGATCGTGCCCCACAAGAGCGCAAGCCCCGCCGCCCGGCCGGAAATTTCCGGCAGGCCGTCGGTCAGCGACAGGACCGCAACTCCGCCGGCAAATGCGCTTGCGGTGGCGATGAGCGTCAGCCGCGATGCGGTGCCGGAGGGGGCCGAGAACACCATCGCCGAGCCGATCGACCAGGCCAGCCCGGCGCCGAGCGCGACCAGATCGCCTAAGCCGAAGGCGGCAAGGCCGATCTCGCCGCGCTGGATGACCACCAGCCCCGAAAGCGACAGGACCAGCGCCAGCCCGCTGCGCCAGTACCAGCGCCGGCCGAAAAACAGCAGCTCGATGGCGATGCTCCAGGCGGGCGCGAGATAGAAGAACAGGATGGTGCGCACCACCTCGTTCACCGTCAGCCCGTAGCCATAGAGGATGACGGCAACCCCCATGAACAGCGCGCCGGCGCCCGAGCGCCCGCGCGGCCAGTCCCCGCCCCGCCGCAGCGCGGCAGGCGCCAGCGCGGGCAGGGCCCCGAGGCACATCGCCGTCACCGCCGCCAAGCCCGTCAGCCCGGCCGCCTCCAGCCCGCGCACCGGCAGCCACCACAGCCCCCACAACACCGCCGCGAAAAGCCCCAGCAGCAAGGGCAGGATGCGGGTGCCGGTCA
>RFIR01000275.1 GCA_003695135.1 Alphaproteobacteria bacterium
CGACCGGCGCGTCGATCAGCTGATGCTGTCGGGTTACGACGCGCTCATCCGGCTGCGCGAGGAAGGCACCATCCGCGCCTTCGGCGCCGGCGCCAATGAATGGCAGGTCTGCCAGATGCTGGCCGAGCGCGGCGATTTCGACATATTCCTGCTCGCCGGCCGCTATACGCTGCTCGAACAGGAGGCGCTCGACAGCTTCCTGCCGCTCTGCGCATCGCGCGGCATCGGCATCGTGCTGGGCGGGCCCTACAATTCCGGCATTCTCGCCACCGGGCCGAAGCCGGGGGCCTATTACAACTACGAGCCGGCGCCGCAGCAGGTGCTCGACCGGGTGGCGGCGATCGAGCGGGTCTGCGCGGCGCATGGCGTGAAGCTGATCGAGGCGGCGCTGCACTTCCCGCTGATGCACCCCTCGGTGCTCAGCGTCATCCCCGGCGGGCAGAGCGCCGATGAGGTGCGCGCCAACCGCGCGATCATGGACCGCAGCATCCCGCCCGCGCTCTGGGCCGATCTCAAGGCCGAGGGGCTGATGCATCCGGAGGCACCGGTGAAATGAACGACACGCCCCGCATCGACGCCCATCAGCATTACTGGCACCCCGCCCGCGGCGACTATTTCTGGATGCCCCAGGGCGACGAGACACTCGACCGCCGCTATGGCCCCGATCACCTAACCCCCCTGCTCGCCGCCCATGACATCTCCGGCACCGTGCTGGTGCAGGCGGCGCCGAGCGTGGAGGAGACCGAGTATCTGCTCGGCATCGCCGATGCCACGCCCTCGGTGCTCGGCGTGGTGGGCTGGGTGGATTTCGAGGATCGCGGCCATGCCAGGCAGCTGGAGCGGCTGAAGGCGCATCCGAAATTCCGCGGCGTGCGCCCGATGATCCAGGACATTCCCGATGTCGACTGGATGCTGCGCGAGGACATCGCCTGGGCCTTCGATGCGCTGAGCGATCTCGACCTCAGCTTCGATGCGCTGGGCTTTACCCGGCATCTGAAGAACTTCCTGACCGTGCTGACCCGCCATCCGAAGCTGCGCGTGGTGATCGACCACTGCATGAAGCCGCCGATCCATGCCCACCCCGACGGCTTCGCGGAATGGGCCGAGGGGATGCGGGCGCTGGCCGAACAGACGGCGGCCCGTTGCAAGCTGTCCGGCCTCGTCACCGAGGCGGGGCTGATCTGGGACCGCGACGATCTGGAACCCTATGCCGCGCTGGTGCTGGAGGCGTTCGGGCCCGAGCGGGTGATGTGGGGCTCGGACTGGCCGGTCTGCCGGCTGCGCGCGGAATACGATGAATGGCTGGCCGCCGCCGAGGCGCTCTGCGCGCCGCTCGACGCGGCGGGCCGGGCGGCGGTGTTCGGGGGCACGGCGGCTGCCTTCTATCGCCTCGAGCCTGCTGCGGCGGCCGGTTCGGACGGCGCATCGGCGGGAGGCCGCGCTGGCTGAGACCCCGGGCGCGGCGGCGCGGACCGCACCGGCAGGCAACCGCGCCGAGGCACTTAAGGGGCATCGGGCGATGCTGCTCTTTGCCATGCTCATCTCCGGCTCCTTTAGCCTCGGTGGCATGGCCGCGCCCCATATGGACCCAGCCGCGCTGAATGCGATCCGCTTTGCCATCGCCGCGGTGATCATGGGCGCGATGGCCGCGGCCGGCCCCGGCCTGCGGCGCCGGCACGCCGCCGCGCCCTGGCGCTATTTCGTGCTCGGCGCGCTGCTGGCGAGCTATTTCGTGCTGATGTTCGAGGCGCTGCGGCTGACCGATCCGGTCTCGACCGGCACCGTCTTCACCCTTTCGCCGCTGATGACCGCGGGCTTTGGCTGGCTGGTGCTGCGGCAGGTGACGACGCCGGTGGTGGCGCTGGCGCTGAGCGTGGCCGCCGCCGGGGCGGTGTGGGTGATATTCCGCGGCGATGTCGAGGCGCTGATGGCGTTCCGCATCGGGCCGGGCGAGGCGATCTTTCTTCTCGGCAGCGCGGCGCATTCGCTCTACATCCCGATGCTGGTCCGTCTGCGGCGCGGCGAGCCGCTGGTGGTCTCGACCTTCGGGGTGCTGGTGGCCGCCGGGATCCTGATCACGGCCTTCGGGGCGCGGGCGCTCGTCGGGACCGATTTCGCCGCCCTGCCCGCCATCGTCTGGATCACCATCCTCTATACCTCGACGATGACCACCGCGCTGACCTTCTATCTCATCCAGTATGCCTCGGCGCGGCTGCCCGGCGCCAAGGTCATGGCCTATACCTATCTGGTGCCGAGTTTCGTCATCATCTGGGAAGGCGCGCTCGGCCATGGCTGGGTGGCGCCCGCCGTCCTGCCCGGAGTGGCCGCGACGGTTGTGGCGCTGTTGGTCCTGCTGAGGGCCTGAGCCCCGGACCGTCGCCCCATGCACCCAGATCCCGGCGTCCCGGGGCTCCGCCCCGGACCCCGGAGTATTTGGTCCAAGAAGAAGAAAGCGCGATCTTCTTCTTGGCAGAAATACTCGATCCTGCCGCTGCCACGGGGCTGGCGGGCGGGCTCAGAAGCGCAGAAATCGGGCATGGCCCACCTGCGGCAGCGCCTCGATCCGCGCCAGCGCCTCCGGCGGGATCTCGCTGTCGATGCCCAGCAGAGCGATCGCCTCGCCGCCCTTCTTCGCCCGGCCGAGCGCGAAGGTGGCGATGTTGACCTCCAGCGCGCCCAGCGTGGTGCCGAGCGCGCCGATATAGCCCGGTACGTCGGCATTGGTGGTGTAGAGCATGTAGGGTTGCGGCTCGGCTTCCAGATTGATTCCCTTGATCTGGATGAAACGCGGCTTGCCGTCGGAAAAGATGGTGCCGGCCACCGAGCGGGTCTGCGATTCGGTGGTCACCACCAGCCGGATATAGGTGCCATAGGCGCCCTGCTCGTCCTTGCGGGTCTCGGTGATCCGGATGCCGCGCTCGCGGGCGACCAGCGGAGCCGAGACCATGTTGACCACCCCCTCGCCCACCAGCGGTTTCAGGAGCGACGCGGTGAGCGCCGAGGTCAGCGGGTTGAGGTTCATCTTCCCCACCCGGCCGACATACTCGATCTCGATCTCGCGGATGGCGCTGCGCGTCACCTGACCGGCAAAGCCGCCCAGCACCTCGGCCAGCGCGATCCATGGCCGCAGGATCGGCGCCTCCTCTGCCGTCACCGAAGGGGCGTTGAGCGCGTTGGAGATCGCGCCCTTCATCAGATATTCCGACATCTGTTCGGCCACCTGCAGGGCGACATTCTCCTGCGCCTCGGTGGTCGCCGCACCCAGATGCGGGGTGCAGACGACGTTGGGCGCATGGAAAAGCGGGTTCTCCCGCGCGGGCTCGACCGAGAACACGTCGAAGGCGGCTCCGGCCAGCCGGCCCTCGCGCAGTGCCGCGACCACCGCCTCCTCGTCGACCAAACCGCCGCGGGCGCAGTTGATCAGCCGCGCGCCGGGCTTCATGCGGGCGATGCGCTCGGCCGACAGGATGTTGGCGGTGGTCTCGGTCCGGGGCAGATGCAGCGAGACGAAATCAGCCCGTGCCAGCAATTCGTCGAGATCGGCGATCTTCTCCACCCCCAGCCCGGTGGCGCGTTCGGGCGACAGGAAGGGATCATAGGCGATCACCTTCATCTTCAGCCCGATGGCGCGGGTCGCGACCACCGAGCCGATATTGCCGCAGCCGATCAACCCCAGCGTTTTGCCGGTGATCTCCACCCCCATGAAGCGGTTCTTCTCCCACTTGCCGGCGCGGGTCGAGGCATCGGCCTCGGGGATCTGGCGCGCGCAGGCGAACATCAGCGCGATGGCATGCTCGGCGGTGGTGATCGAGTTGCCGAAGGGCGTGTTCATCACCACGATGCCGCGGGCGGTGGCGGCGGGAATGTCGACATTGTCGACGCCGATCCCGGCCCTTCCGATCACCGTCAGCCGGTCGGCGCGGGCGATGAGATCGGCCGTCACCTTTGTCGCCGAGCGGATGGCAAGCCCGTCATAGCCGCCGATAACCTCGGCGAGCTTTTCGGGATCCTTGCCGAGATCGGGCTGGAAATCAACCTCGACGCCATTGTCGCGGAAGATGGTGAGGGCGGCCTCCGACAGCTTGTCGGAAATCAGGACCTTGGGCATGTCATTCATCCTTGTTCGGGTCGGCGCGGAGAATCAATCGGTCACCACGCCGGTGCATCGGGTTGATCGGGAAGGACGGGCGGCACCGCCGGTCCTGCGCGCGAGGATTGCGCCAGGCTCAGGCCGCAGCCAGCTCGGCCCGGGCCGAGGCGAAGGCCCAGTCGAGCCATGGCGTCAGCGCCGCGATATCGGCGGTCTCGACCGTGGCCCCGCACCAGATGCGCAGCCCGGCCGGCGCGTCGCGATAGCCGGCGATGTCATGGGCCACGCCTTCGGCCTCCAGCATCGTCACCATCCGCTTGACGAACGCCTTCTGATCGGCGTCATCGAGCGCGGCGATCGCCGGATCGACGATCTTCAGGCAGACCGAGGTGTTGGAGCGCGCGGCCGGGTCGGCGACCAGATTTTCCACCCAGCCGGTGCGGTCCACCCAACCCTGAAGCGCGGCGAAATTCGCGTCGGCCCGTGCCATCACCGCCGCCAGCCCGCCGAGGCCCTCCATCCATTCGATGGCGTCGAGCGCATCGGCCACCGCGAACATCGAGGGCGTGTTGATGGTCTCGCCGCGGAAGATGCCCTCGATCAGCCGGCCGCCCCTGGTGAGGCGAAAGACCTTGGGCAACGGCCGGTCCGGCGTGAAGCTCTCCAGCCGCTCCACCGCCCGGGGCGAGAGGATCAGCACCCCATGCGCCGCCTCGCCGCCCATCACCTTCTGCCACGAAAAGGTGGCGACATCGATCTTCGGCCAGTCGATGGATTGCGCGAACACCGCCGAGGTGGCGTCGCAGATCGTCAGCCCCTGCCGGTCGGCGGCGATCCAGTCGGCATCGGGCACACGCGCGCCGGAGGTGGTCCCGTTCCAGGTAAAGACCACGTCGGCCTCGGGCCGCACCGCGGCCAGATCGGGCAGCGCACCGTATTCGGCCTTCAGCACCCGGCAATCGGCGAGCTTCAGCTGCTTCTCGGCATCGGTGGCCCAGCCGGCGCCGAAGCTTTCCCAGACCAGCATGTCGACCGGGCGCGCACCCAGCAGGCTCCACATCGCCATCTCCATCGCGCCGGTGTCCGATCCCGGCACGATGCCGAGCCGGTACTCGGCGGGCAGCCCCAGCAGCGCGTGTGTACGCGTGATCAGTTCGGCGAGTTGCGCCTTGGGTTTCGCCGCCCGGTGCGAGCGGCCGAGAAAGGCGCGGCGCGCCACCGCCTCGGCCGACCAGCCGGGGCGCTTTGCACAGGGACCTGAGGAAAAATACGGGCGCGCAGGCCGCGCCTGCGGTTGCGGGAGGCTCATCGACGGCTCCGACGTCAGGGCGAGTTTCCTGAGCGCGCCGCCGTTCGCCCTGGCCGGGCGACGCGCCCGCAGCCCGGATAATCGCCGCGCGGCCGTCGGTCAATATGCACCGATTGCCGCGGGCAACCGGCTGGCGCGAGGCGGACGCTGCTGCTAAGCGCGGGGCCGGGCAGGGCGACAGGGGGCAGGACGGGCAATGCAGCGCAATTGGGCAATTCTGATCGCGCTCGGCCTGATCTGGGGCGCGGCCTTCTTTGCCACCAGGCTCGCTCTGGCCGATCTGACCCCGCTTTGGCTGGCCGCGGCCCGCATCGGATTGGGCGCCGCGCTACTGATCCCGCTCGCCATGCTCGGCCCCGGCCTGCCGCCGGTCAGGGGCCCGCAGGCCGGGCGGATCTGGCTGCATTGCCTGGGCATGGCGGTGTTTACCAACGCGCTGCCCTTCACGCTGCTGGCCTGGGCGCAGCTTCATGTCACCTCGGCCTTTGCCGGCATCAGCATGGCGACCGTGCCGCTGGTGATCGTGCCGCTGGCGCATTTTCTGGTGCCGGGCGAGCGCATGACCGGGCTGAAGGCGGCAGGGTTCCTGACCGGCTTCGTCGGCACGGTGACGCTGATCGGCTGGTCGGCCTTCACCGACATCGCCGGCGGCGGCATCGTGCTGGTGGCGCAGCTGACCTGCCTCGGCGCCACCTGCTGCTATGCGCTGGGCTCGATCATCACCCGGCTGTGCCCGCCGGTGCCGCTGATCTCGTTTTCCGCCGCCGCGCTGGGCCTGGCGAGCCTGATCTCGATTCCGCTGGCCTTCTCGATGGAGGGCATCCCGTCCCTGCCCCGCGGCAGCGCGCTTGTCGGCACCCTCTTTCTCGGTCTCGCCTGCACCGGGCTTGCGGCGCTGATGCTGGTCAGCCTGATCCGGCGGGCCGGCCCCAGCTTTCTCGGCCTCGTCAACTATCAGGTTCCGGTCTGGGCCACGCTTCTGGGCGCCTTCGCGCTGGGCGAGGAGATCCCGCCCCGCTTCGCCATCGCGCTGGCGCTGATCCTGGCCGGGCTTGCCATCGCCCAGCAGGGGTTGCGCCGCGCCGCTCCGGGCCGGGTGCCCTGATCCGATCGCCGGGCGCCGGCACCGCTTCTGTCCCCCGGAAAGGCGGGCAGCATCCGGGCGCATCGGTCGATCCGCGAGAGTGTCTTCCGTCCCGTCTGAATCGCCATGTTATACCAGCCGCCCCTTCGACCGACCCGTCTGGCGGGAATGCCCGAACCCTTCGAAACCGGGGGTGTCGCGGCGCGGGAAAGGGCCCGGTGATCGCGATC
>RFIR01000276.1 GCA_003695135.1 Alphaproteobacteria bacterium
ACCTCGTCGATCCTGCGCCCGATCAGCGTCGATCCTTCCGGAATCGCGACCTCGGTGAAGAACTTCAGCCGCTTGCGCCCGCCCAGCACCCCCGCCATCGTCCTGCGCTCGGGCAGCAGCCGCGGCGCGGCGAGCGCGAGATAGCCGATGCCGGCCAGCGCCAGGACCGCGCCCACCGGCGTGACATCGAACAGCGCGAAGCCCTCCCGGCCCGAGGCGCGCACCATGCCGTCGGCGATCAGGTTGGTCGAGGTGCCGATCAGCGTGCACATGCCGCCGAGAATGGCGCTGTAGGACAGCGGGATCAGCAGGCGCGAGCCGGTGGTGCCGAGGGTTTCGGCCAGCCGGATCGCCACCGGGATCATCACCACCACCACCGGCGTGTTGTTGAGAAAGGCCGAGGCCACGACCACGAACAGCGCCAGCACCCCCAGCACCAGAACCGGGCTGCGCCCCGCCCTTCGGGTGATGGCGCGGGTGAAATAGTCGAGCGCGCCGGTGCGCACCATGCCGCCGGAGAGGATGAACATCGCCGCGATGGTCCAGGGGGCGGGATTGGAGAACACCGCCAGCGCCCGTTCGGTATCCAGCACCCCGCTCGCCGCCAGCACCGCCGCACCGGCGATGGCCACCACCTCGGTCGGATAGCGTTCGGTGACGAACAGCGCGAACATCGCCACCAGCACCGCCAGCGTCATGAGCGCGGGCCAGTTCTCGACAAGCGGGGACAGGTTCACTCTCGGTGCGCTCCCTCGGATCCGATGGATGATGTCCGCAGTTTCGCCGAAAGCTCAAGCCATTGCCGTTCACGCGGCCAGCTTGCCGCGGCGCGGCTGCACCAGGGCCAGCCCGGCCAGCATCAGGACCAGCGACAGCCAGACCTGCCCGGTATAGCTTTCGTCCAGAAGCGTCACCGACCAGAACACGCCGCCGAGCGTGATGATGTAGGAGACCTGCGCGGCAAAGACCGGCCCGGCCCGGTCCACGATCCAGATATAGCCGAGATAGGCGGCGATGTTGGCGGCCGTGGCGGCCAGCATCACCAGGCCGGTCCCGTTCCAGATCAGTGCGGGCGGGAACAGATGGCCCGTCGCCAGCGCCAGCGGCAGCCCGAGCGCCAGCGTGACCACGCTCGCCCCCAGCAGCGCCGAGACCGGGTCGAGCCCGTCGGGGCTGCGCAGCACGATCCAGGCCCCTTCCAGCCCGTAGCACAGCGCCGCGATCAGCGCGAAGCCGAGATAGGGCAGGGCGCCGGCATCGGGCAGGCTTCCGGGCGCCGCGATCAGGGCCATGGCGGCAAAGCCCAGCACCACGCCGAGGATGCGGATCAGGCTCGGCCGGTCGATGCGCAGCAGCGTGGCCGCCAGCAGCGCCAGCATCGGCACGCATGATATCACGATTGCCGCCACCCCGGCATCCAGCCCCCGCATGGCGATGTAGTAGCAGGTGGTGGGTACCAGCGAGCCCAGAAGCCCCAGCCCGGCATAATAGGTCAGGTGCTCGCGGTCCCAGTGCAGGCGCCGGCCGCGTAACCGCACCAGCGCCCACAGGAAGCCGACCGCGAACAGCGTCTGCCACACCGTCAGCCCCAGCGGGCTGAGGCCGGAGGCGGCGATCAGCTTCCACAGCACCACGCCGACGCTCCAGACCAGCCCTACCGCCATCAGCGCACCCTGCGCGCCGAGATCCGCGCGCATGGTCATTCCTCCGGCCCCGCCTGCGACAGCAGCCCGCCCACGCGCACGGGATGGGCGCGCAGGGCACGGCCGGTGGTATCATCGGTCTCGACGAACACGCCGCTCAACGTCGCCTCGCCCATATCCGGGGTGAACCGGCCGGCCGACATGCCGGTGACGAAACGGCGCATCGGTTCGGTCCGCTCCATGCCGATGATGCTGTCATAGCTGCCGCACATTCCGGCATCGGTCTGATACGCGCACCCCTTTGCCATGATGCGCAGATCGGCGGTCGGCACATGGGTATGGGTGCCCACCGCCAGCGATGCGCGCCCGTCGCACCAGTGGCCCAGCGCCATCTTCTCCGAAGTCGCCTCGGCATGGATGTCGACGATGGCGGCCGAGACCGCCGCCCCCAGCGGGTGGTCGAGCAGGATGCGGTCGAGCGCCGAGAACGGATCGTCGAAGGGCTGCTTCATGAACACCCGGCCCAGAACCTGCACCACCAGCACCTTGCGGCCGCGCCCGGCCTCGAAGATGCGGAATCCCTGCCCCGGCGCCTCGCGCGCGATGTTGACCGGGCGCAGGATGCGCGGCTCGCGCGTCAGCACACCCAGCATCTCGCGCTGGTCGAAGGCGTGATCGCCCAGCGTCAGGCAATCGGCGCCGGCGGCGAGCAGCGCCTCGGCATGCGCCGCATTGAGCCCCGCGCCCTGGGTGGCGTTCTCGGCATTGACCACCACGAAATCGGCCTTCCACGCATCGCGCAGGCGCGGCAGATGCGCGGCGATGGCCTGCCGCCCGCTGCGGCCGACCACGTCTCCGAGAAACAGGATTCGCATGTCCACCGCTCTAGTGGCCCGCCGCTGCCGGGGCAAGCGGCGTTGTCAGCCCAGCACGCCCTTCTCGGTCACGATCGCATCGAGCGCCATGTCGGTGGCCTCGACCGGCAGTTCGGCCATGCGCTGGGCGGCATAGGCGAAGCCCACCGCCAGCACCCCGCCCGTGTCGCGCAGCATCGCAATGGTGCGATCATAGAAGCCGCCGCCATAGCCGAGCCGGAAGCGGCGGTCGTCGAAGGCGAGCATCGGCACGATCAGCGCATCGGGCCGCACCGTCTCGCCCTCGGCCGGGATCGGTGCGCCGAACGCACCCTCGACCAGCCGGCATCCCGGCTGCCAGAGGCGGAAGCTCAGCGGCGCGTCCCTGTCCCCGACCACCGGCGCGCAGATGCGCCGCCCCTCCCGGTGCAGCCTGGTCATGGCCGGAACCGGGTCGATCTCGCTGCGGATCGGCAGATAGCCGGCGATGACCTCGCATTCGGGGCGAAGCCGGAACAGCTCGACCAGATGCGCCGTGGCCCAGCGGCCGAGAAGCATGGCCTGTGCATGGGCTGCCGCACGCTGCTCGCGCGCCTGCCGTCTCGCCGCGATCTTGGCCTGCTTCAAACCCGTCATGCGCCCTGCCGGAAGATTGCATCGCCTGCGCCCCGCGCAGGGTGGCGGGCCCGTCGCGACCGTGGGGCAGTCGATCCTCGAGAGCCTGGACAACCAGGTGGGCGCCAGATGCGATAGGCCACGACCAGTCGCAGAGCCAGCTCCCTCGAGACGAATTAGGCCACCAGGATATGTGCCCGCACGGGAAGGACAGCACCCGCCACCGGCAGATGTAGCGCGGGCAGGCGCGGTTTTGAAGAGGTAGCGAGCGCGTTCGCGCAGCCGGCTTGACAGTCATGTTCGTGACATGTTCTCGTGTGCCCATGACGCAGATGCCGGTCGATCCCCTGCCCCAGCCGGGCGTTCTGCTGGCCCGCGGCACCTGCCGCATGCTGTTGCGGCTGGGCTTCGCCCCGGTCACCGAATTCGTGCCGGCGCGGGGGTTGCGCAGCGATGTCTGCGCGCTGGGGCCCAAGGGCGAGATCTGGATCGTGGAATGCAAGTCGGGGCTGGCCGATTTCCGCGCCGACCGCAAGTGGCGGGGTTATCTCGACTGGTGCGACCGGTTCTTCTGGGCGGTGGACCGGGACTTTCCCGACGAGGTGCTGCCCGACGATACCGGGCTGATCCTCGCCGACGCCTTCGATGCCGAGAT
>RFIR01000277.1 GCA_003695135.1 Alphaproteobacteria bacterium
CAGCACCAGCTCAATCAGCTCTTCCTTGCTCAGGGCTCGAAGCTCGTCGCGATTCATCCCAATCGTGAATCACGCCACCGCGCTCAGCGCAAGGGGGGGGTGGGTAATTACGAGTTAGTGGAATATGCCGATGTGTTGTTTGAACTAGATTTTTTTGATAAGTGGATAGAGAATAACGGAAACATTAGCCCAAGAAACTGCGTCTCTTTCACGGTTCCATTGATGCTTGGTGGAAAAAGAGTATATTATAACTTGGATCTATTTGATATGGAGGTTGCATGGGAAATTTATCGCCAAATCGATTCACAGTTATAGGTATTATTAGGTATCTTATTATCTAAACGTACCAGTGTATCTACAATGCATTCAATCTTCACTGTCCCAATTTGATAAATTATGCCGAAAGATGAAATAATAAGAGTTTTATTTATAACTTATCTGAACCAAGAGTAGGGCGCATTCATGGTGCAGCGTGAAAACCGTCCCGACCTGCGGCCTCACTCCAGCGTCTTGCGGGCGCGCAGGGCGGCCGAGATGGTGCCGTCATCGAGATAGTCGAGCTCTCCGCCCACCGGCACGCCCTGCGCCAGAAGCGTGACCTTCGCCCCGGTTCCGGCCAGCTGATCGGCGATGTAATGGGCGGTGGTCTGCCCCTCGACGGTGGCATTGAGCGCCAGGATCACCTCGCGCACGCCCTCATCGGCGACCCGCTGCGCCAGCCGGGGCAGGCGCAGCTCCTCAGGCCCCACCCCGTCGAGCGCCGAGAGCACGCCGCCCAGCACGTGATAGCGGCCCGAGAAGGCGGCGGCACGCTCCAGCGCCCACAGATCGCCGACATCCTCCACCACGCAGATCAACCCTGCGTCGCGGCGCAGATCGGCGCAAATGGCGCAGAGCTCGGCGGTACCGACATTGCCGCATTGCACGCATTCGCGCACCGATCCGGCCACCTCGGTCAGCGCGCGCGCCAGCGGCTCCAGCAGCGTCTGGCGCTTCTTGACCATGCTGAGCACCGCGCGGCGGGCCGAGCGCGGGCCGAGCCCCGGCAGCCGCGCCATCAGCTCGATCAGCCGCTCGAGCTCATCAGGGGAACGGTTCACCGGCGGCCGGCCTCAGAAGGGCAGCTTCAGCCCCGGCGGCAGCCCCAGCCCCTCGGTGACCTTCGCCATTTCCGATGCCGCCGCTTCGCCCGCCTTTTCCTGCGCCTCGCGCACCGCGGCGACCACAAGATCCTCGACCACCTCGCGATCCTCGGCGGTGAAAAGGGAGGGGTCGATCTGCAGCCGCTTCATCGTGCCCTTGGCCGAGACCCAGGCCCGCACCATGCCGGCCCCGGCGCTGCCCTCGACCTCGATCTCGTCGAGCCGGGCCTGCGCCTCGGCCATCTTCGACTGCATCTCCTGCGCCTGCTTCATCAGCTTGGCCATGTCGCCCAGCTGGCCCAGACCCTTCAGCATCCTTCAATCCTCCTCATCATCGGGATCGAAGGGATCCCAGTCATCTTCCATCCACGGCTCGGGCACCTCTCCGGCATCCTCGTCCGCGGCTTCGGGGCGTATATCGACGATGCGCGCGCCGGGAAAGGCCTCCAGCGCCGAGCGCACCAGCGGATGGTCGCGCGCGCGCCGTTCCAGATCGGCGCGGGTCTCGGCCAGGTTTTCGGCAATGGTCATCTCGCCGCCGCCGCCGGCGATCGAGATCGCCCAGCGCTGCCCGGTCCATTCGCCCAGCTTCCGGCCCAGCTCGGCCGCCAGCCCCACCGGCGCATCGTCGGTGGGCTGGAACTCGATCCGTCCGGGCGCATAGCCGACCAGCCGCACATGCCGTTCCACCCGCATCAGCAGCGGCAGGTCGCGCCGGTCGCGGATCAGCGCCAGCACGGCGTCGAAATCGGGATAGTCGGTCAGCGCCTCGGCCCGGGCGACCGGCTGCGGCGCAGAAGCCGGATCGGGCCGCCCGCCGGTGGCGACGGCACGCAGCGCGCGGGGGCCGCCGGGGCGCGCACCGGTCGGCGGGCCGGCCGTCGCACCGCCGGGCGCATTGGCGGGGCGGTCCTGCAGCCGGCGCACCAGATCGCCGGGGCTGGGCAGATCGGCGACATGGGTCAGGCGGATGATCGCCATCTCGGCCGCCATCATCGCATTGGGCGCGCGCGCCACCTCGTCGAGCGCCTTGAGCAGCATCTGCCACATCCGCGCCAGCGCCGGCATCGGCAGCGCCTCGGCCATCTCCGCGCCGCGGCGACGCTCATCGGGCGCCACGGTCGGGTCCTCGGCCAGACGCGGTGCGGCCTTGGCCAGCGAGACCCAGTGCGTGACCTCGGCCAGATCGCGCAGCACCGCCAGCGGATCGGCGCCGGCGGCGTATTGCGCGCCGAGCTCGGCCAGCGCGCCGGCGACATCGCCCTTCATCACCAGATCGAACAGGTCCAGCACCCGGCCGCGATCGGCCAGCCCCAGCATGGCGCGCACCGCCTCCAGATCGGTGCTGCCGCCGCCATGGGCGATGGCCTGATCGAGCAGCGACAGCGCATCGCGCACCGAGCCTTCCGCCGCCCGCGTGATCAGCGCCAGCGCATCGGCGGGGATCTCCGCCCCCTCCTTCGCCGCGATGCCGGCGAGAAACTCCAGCATCACCTCCGGTTCCACCCGGCGCAGGTCGAAGCGCTGGCAGCGCGACAGCACGGTGACCGGCACCTTGCGGATCTCGGTGGTGGCGAAGATGAACTTCACATGCTCCGGTGGCTCTTCCAGCGTCTTGAGAAGCGCGTTGAACGAGGCCGTGGACAGCATGTGGACCTCGTCGATGATGTAGACCTTCATCCGCGCCTCGGTCGGGCGGTAGGGCACCGAGGCCAGAAGCTCGCGCATGCGCTCGACCTGGGTGTGGGTGGCCGCATCCATCTCCAGCACGTCGACATGCCGGCCCTCGGCGATCGCCCTGCAGGGGGCGCAGACCCCGCAGGGGGTGACGGTCATGCCGCCGGTGCCGTCCGGCCCGATGCAGTTGAGCCCGCGGGCGATGATCCGTGCGGTGGTGGTCTTGCCCACCCCGCGCACGCCGGTGAGGATGAAGGCATGGGCCAGGCGGTCGGCGGCGAAGGCGTTGGTCAGGGTCCGCACCATCGCCTCCTGCCCGATCAGATCGGCAAAGACCTGCGGGCGGTACTTGCGCGCGAGAACCTGGTAGCTCGGGGCGGTCGTTTCGGTCATGTCACCTGGCCGGGATTCGGGTCACGTCGAGACTAGGCGCCGGCGGCAGTGGCGTCCACCGCGCCCGTCACAGCGCCCACAGGATCGCGCCGGTCGCGACCGCCGCCGTGGACAGGAGTGCCGCGACCAGCGTCAGATTGCGCGTCGGCTGCGGCTCGCTGTCGGTATCGTCCAGTCTTTGGAGCGTCTTGCAGGCCTGGTTGCGCGCCATCCAGAAGATCGAGATCGCGATGCCCAGAAACAGGCTCGCGACAAGTTTCGCCGCCCATACGGGTTCGAACGTGCCGAATACCGCCTTCATGCCCAGCGCAACGCCGATGCAGCCCAGCCCGGAGCCGATCCAGCTGGAAAACGTCCGCTCATTGGCCATGATCGTGCGGTCTTCGGACCAGCGGGTGCGCTGAAGGTCGTTGTCTTCCGAGCGGGCCATGAACGGATACTAGCCAGCAGCCGACAGCATGGCGAGCGCAGAATCGAACCCCGTCCGGCGCGTCCGATAAAATCGCGTTTCGATCAATTGAAACATTCTTCTCGTCTGCCGAACTGCGTGGCAAAATCGGGACACGGGTGGCCTGCCATAAGCCGAGTCGGAAGGATGGGTCCGAGCTTCACGCTCGTCATGATGGGGTCAGGCTTTGGCTCGATCTTCGGACCTGAGGATTTCAATCCCATGCTTACGGTCGTCTCCAACACACTGACCGCGACCGGTACGGTCGTCGATCTGGGCAATACCAGTGGCAACGCGCTGCTGGTCACTGATACCGGCAAGGTGGTTTCGACGGGAGTTGGCGGCACCGCCATCTCGGGACTTGCAAACGACCAGAGCGTAGCCGTCTACGGCATGGCGGTCAGCAGCGACGGCACTGCCATCAGCTTGCAGGGCGATTTTTCGATGGTGACAATCGGCAGCACCGGGGTGGTACAGGATATAAACACCGGCGCCTTCGCCTTCGTCACGCTCTACTGTCCGGGTAACAATGCGACCGTCTTGAATGACGGCACGATCATCGGAGGTCGGGGCGTGTATATCGGCTCCGGCGATCTGATCAATTCCGGGCTGATCCAGTCCTATCTGGACCACGCCGTCGACATCATCCGGGCCGGGCGAGTGTTCAACACCGGCACCATCCAGTCGACAAACACGGGCATACCCAGCAACAAATTCGCCGTGGAGATTGACGGTTCGGCCTTGGTGGAGAACGGCGGCTCGATCCTCGGCGGGGTGCTGACCGGTTCGTCGAACGACACCGTGCGCAATTCAGGCCTGATCACCGGCGATATCCAGCTCGGCCTGGGCAATGACAGCTATGACGGCCGCGGCGGACAGGCCAAGGACACGGTTTTCGGCGGCGGCGGTGTCGA
>RFIR01000278.1 GCA_003695135.1 Alphaproteobacteria bacterium
ACGGAACTGGATAGGGTAGGTCATGTGCAATCATAATCAATATCTGGTCGTTTGGCTATACTTTACGCGCGCGCAACCATGACCCCTGCAAAGCCTTGTGCTTTTCGAGAACCCGCCTGCATCCTGTTTCGCAGGGGCATTCCGATCATTGCACCTGCGCGAGGATTTTCGTCTGGCCGTATCGCGCATTCGTCTTCGGCTCGGCGGAACGCACCTCGACGGCTGCCGGGCGATCACCTGCCAGGGCCGTGCGGCCCGGATCGTCCGCGCCAACGACCCCGACACCATCACCTCGCCCAGGGCACGGAGCCGGGCGGGGGGCAGTGATCAGGGCGGCTGGGATCAGACCAGATCGCGCGGCAGCTGCTCGTCCCAGTGCCTTTCGGCCACCACCCCATCGGCATCGCGCGCGGTCAGGCTGGCGGTGATGCGCCAGTGATCGCGCAGGGCGCGCACCTCCACCGAGGTCTCGACCGAGGCCCGCCAGTCGCCGCGCGCATAGCGCTTGGTCCAGGCGGAGAGTCCGGTGGCGCTGTTGGGATCGCCGGGCAGGATGGTGAAGCGGTCGGTATCCGAATACGACACGCTGATGCCGGTATGCAGATGCCGATGCTCGCCGCTCTCCGAGCCGCGCTCATGCGTCACCAGCCCGGTGGTGTGGTCGATGGTTGTGAAGCGGCGGAAGCCGGCGCCAGGGCGTATCGTCTCGACCTTGAGCGGCTCGGCGCCTTCGGAGGGGCCAAAATCGGGCAGCGCCGCATCCTCCGGCCGGGCGGGGCGAACGGGTAGGCGCAGCCGGCTGCGCCCCGCGGTCACGGTCAGCGTCACCGGCTCCGGCGCCGGCCAGATCACCGGCCAGTAGGAGGTCGCGAGCATCAACCGCAGCCGCTGGCCGGCGGCGATGCGCTGCCCGCAGGCATTGAGCTGCACCGTGACCCGTTCGGCCTGCCCCGGCACCATCGGTTCCGGCTCGGCATGGCTGTTGCGGTGGGTCAGGTTCAGCACGCCATAGCTGACCAGCGTCGCCGCGCCATCCTCCGCCAGCGCCGCGAGGATCGCCACCAGATTGGCCACCGGCCGGTCGGAGGCCACCTCGGCCTCCAGCATCGGAAAGCCCAGAAGCTCCATGTCCTCCGCCAGCGGCGCGCTGTCGAAGACGAGGCAGCCTCCCGCTTCCGCACGCTGGTCGAGCGGGCCGTCGGCCACCTCGCCATAGCCGCACCAGGCGCCGGAGGCGAGCCCCACCGTCTGCGGCGATGACAGCACCAACGGCTCGGCCTCGGCCTCACCCCACACCAGGCGATGGCGCTTCAGCGTCAGCGTCTCGGCGTCGACCCCGGCCCCCTGCCAGGCGGGTTCTGCCACCCAGCGTCCGGGCCATTCCTCGCGGAAGGCGGCGGGCGCAGCCGGCTCCTGCATCCAGGCGCGCAGCATCGGCTCGTCCATGATGCCGGTCTCGATCCCCTTCAGATGCTGGTCCCACCAGCGCAAGGCTTCCTGCAGGAAGCCGATCCGCGGGCCCGGCAGGGCGAAATGGGGATATTTGTGCGCCCATGGCCCGATCAGCGCCTTTCTCGGCCCCGGCAGATGCTCCATCAGCCGGAAAATCGGGTTGGTATAGCCATCGGCCCAGCCGCCCACCGCATAGACCGGCACCTCGATATCGGCGTAGTTCTCGCAGACCGAGCCGTGGCGGTAGAAATCGTCGCGCCGCTGATGGCGGAACCAGTCGATCAGCCACAGCCCGTTATGTTCGAGCCGCTCGCGCCACATCTCGCGCCAGCGCTCGCCGACGATGGCCGGATCAGGCGGGGTGTGGGCGATGGCGAAGGCGGTGCCGCCCCAGCCGAGCTTGTCGGTCAGCACCGCGCCGCCCATGAAATGGATGTCGTCGGCATAGCGGTCGTCGGTCGAGCACAGCGTGATGACCGCCCCCAGCGCCGGCGGGCGGCGGGCGGCGAGCTGCAGCCCGTTGAAGCCGCCCCAGGAGATGCCGATCATGCCGACCCGGCCCGAGCACCAGGGCTGGCGGGAAAGCCAGTCGATCACCGCCAGACCGTCCTCCTGCTCCTGCAGAAGGTATTCGCCGCGGCAGACGCCCTCGCTGTCGCCGGTGCCGCGCATGTCGACGCGCACCCCGGCATAGCCATGCCCGGCGAAATAGGGGTGGGTGAGGTGGTCGCGCTCCACCGTGCCGTCGCGCTTGCGGTAGGGCAGGTATTCCAGGATCGCCGGCACCGGATCGGCCTCGGCATCCTCGGGCAGCCAGATGCGCGCCGCCAGCCGGGTGCCGTCGGGCATCGGAATCCATGTGTTCTCGATCTCGCGGATCTTGCGGGGGAAGTCGGTGCGGGTCCGGTCGGTGTGCATGGAGGGTTCCTGCTCAGGTTTCAGGATCGGGAAGTTGCTCGTCGCCGGGCCGGGGGCACCCAGCCGTCAGGCAATGACCCTCGGTCCGACACGCTGTCGGGACGGGAAACAGGGGGCTGCGGCTGCCACCTGCTTCGCCCGGCGCAGCCGGGCGGCGCCCGACCCTCCCCCCGGGAGGGCGCATTGCAACGCCGGTCACTGGCGCGCGGGTCAGGCATGTTCCGAACCGTTTCATGACCATTGCCGTTGCGCCGCGCCCTCCCAGGGTCGGGCACCGCCCTTGCCGGATGGCCATTTCTTCCATGGCCGGACTCCCTTCGCCAGAGCCAGAGTCCAGGCGTTTTCCCGCGTCGCGGACGTCAAGCTTGCGATCCTCACATGCCGTTGCGCGGGATACGGTGGGTCCAGTCGACATGATGAAACTGCTCCTCGCCCTCCCAGCAGGTCACGCGCGCCTCCAGCACGAATTCGGTGGCCGTCGCGGTCATCTTCGAGGCGGTCTCGATCCGCACCTGCCAGTCGCCGCGCGCCATGACGCTCTGCTGCTCCATCCGTGCGGTGGCCGAGAGCGGATCGTCGGGCCGGATCTCGTGGATGCGTTCGGAGACGTCGCCAAGCTCGGTGCCGGTATCATCAAGCCTCACTCGCCCGGCCGGGCCGAACACGCCGCCATCGATGAAGGTCCGGTGCGTGAGAACGCCTTCGGTCAGATCGAACGCATATCCGCGCTCCAGCCAGCCGGGGCGGACCGTCGTCACCGGCCGGGGCGGGGCCTCGGGCGGGGCGGGCAGCGCACGCGGCGCAGGCGCATCGGGCG
>RFIR01000279.1 GCA_003695135.1 Alphaproteobacteria bacterium
CGATGGCCTTGACCGGCCACAGATAGGGCCGCCAGGCGGTGGGCGAGCGCTCGATGAAGCCCAGCTTGGCCTCGGCCGCCTCGATGCCGCCGGTCGCGAAGGCGTGGATCAGATCGCGGTAGAAGCCGTAGGGCGCATCGCCGAAATAGCCCAGCGAATAGGCCAGCGACCCGATCGCGCCATGGATCATCACCACCAGATAGAAGATCAGGAACCAGACGGTGAAGGCGTCGACCCAGGCCTTGGTGCGCGTGCTCCAGTTGCTGTAGAACAGATCCATGCGCACATTGGCGGCGAGCTGGATCGAATAGGGCCCGCCCAGCAGGTAATAGCCCACCAGCGCGAACTGGGCGACCTCCAGCGTCCAGCGCGAGGGGGTGAAGAAGGTCTTGGAAATCGACGACCACAGCAGCACGCCGACCATGAGGAAGATGCCGTACATGATGAAGCGGCCGAGCCGGTAGTTGAACCGGTCGACCCCGCGGACATAGGCGCGCAGGACCCCCGGCATCAGGCCGCCCCCCGCAACTCGATGCCGCAGTCGGACAGCGCCGCGGCCAGCGCCGGCGCGACCAGATCCGCCATCGCCGCCACGCCGGCATCATCGGCCAGCAGGTCGTTGCGCAGCTCCAGCATGACATTGGCCAGCCCGTGGCGGATGCCGTGGGCGACAAGCGAATGGGTCACGCCGTCCTGCGGCCCGTAGGGCTCGTTGCGCCGGATGTCGCGCCCCGGCGCGGCGGCGGCGAGCCGGCGCAGCAGCGCATCGGCGAGGCGGGTGTCGGCGTCGTGCAGCACCCCGATCTCGACCGCGCGCGGCCGGCCGAAGAAGACCGGGGTGAAGGAATGCACCGTGACCAGCGCCGCCGGGCGGGCGCGCTCGATCGCCGCCGAGACCGCGGCGCAGAAAGGCCGGTAGACCGCATCGACGCGCGCCTGCCGCTCCGCCGCGGACAGATCGCGGTTGCCGGGGATGTCATGCATCTCGCTGCGCACCGGAATCGCGTCGGGCGCCTCGGGCGGGCGGTTGCAGTCATAGACCAGCCGGCTGACCGCGCCGGCGACCAGCGGCGCGTGCAGCGCCGCCGAAAGCGTGCGCGCCAGCGCCAGCGCGCCGGGATCCCAGGCGATGTGGCTGGTCAGCAGCGCCGGGTCCAGCCCCAGCGTGCCGAAACGCGGCGGGATGTGATGGCTGGCATGTTCGCACAGGAAAAGCAGCGGCGCGCGGCCCTCCGGCCCCTCCTGCACTGCTGCCCGAACCATCCCGGCACCCCGCGTTGCGCAACCTCGCCATACAGGTTTCATTGGCACCCCGCGGCCTGTCAAGGGGCGTGTGAAAAATATTGATTCGCCCCGGCCATGGGTGAAACTATATTTACAGACACCCGGCCGGCAGGCGAGGATGGCGGCAATGAACGACACGGTGCGCGAGGTGATCCGGGCGCGCGAGGCGGCGCTGACCCGGGCCGAACGCCAGATCGCGGCGGCGATCCTGGCCGATTATCCGGTCTCGGCGCTGGGGCCGATCACCCGGCTGGCCGAGGCGGCTTCGGTCTCGACCCCGACCGTGGCCCGGCTGGTCCAGAAGCTGGGCTACAAGGGATTCGCCGAATTCCAGTCCGCGCTGCGCGAGGAGCTGGCCGCGCAGATTTCCAGCCCCATCGCCAAGCATGAACGCTGGGCGGGCGAGGCACCGGCGGGCCATGCGCTCAACCGCTTTACCGAATCGGTGATCGGCAACATCCGCCAGACGCTGGCCCATATCGACCCCGCAAGCTTTGACCGCACCGCGGCGCTGCTCGCCGATACCGGGCGGCAGGTCTTCGTCGCCGGCGGGCGTATCACCCATGTGCTGGCCGAATATCTCTATCTGCACCTGCAGGTGATCCGCCCAGGGGTCCGCCACATCTCGGCGATGTCGAGCGTCTGGCCCCATGCGGTGCTCGACATGAACCGCGGCGACGTGCTGGTGATCTACGACATGCGCCGCTACCAGAACGCGGTGCTCAAGCTGGCCGAGATCGCCGAGGCGCGCGGGCTGGTGATCGTGCTGGTCACCGATCAGTGGCGCAGCCCGGTCAGCCGCCACGCCGCCGAGACCTTCGCCTGCCGCATCGAGGTGCCTTCGGCCTGGGATTCGACCGCCGTTCTGCTGCTGCTCTCCGAGACGCTGATCGCGGCGGTGCAGGAAAGCGCCTGGCAGCTGACCCGGGCGCGGATGAGCGAGCTCGAGGCCGTCTTCGACGACACCCGCATCTTCCGCAAGTTCGTCTGACCGGCGCGGGGTGGGCGCGATCAGGCTCTGCCCGCCCAGATCGGGCCCTCGCGCACGTAGACAAATGGCAGAGACCTCAGTAAAACTCCGGCGCGAATGCAGAGCCCTCCTTCGCCCTGGTCTGCATTCATGAATATCGCAGATGCGTGAAGCAATTATAAGAGACCCCCGCAAAACCCGGATGCAGGCGGGCACCCGAATTGCACAGGCTTTTCGAGGGTCCATGCCTGCGTGCGCGTAAAGTAATTAGAAAATAACTTCTCAATCAATATTTATCAATCAACAGTGAAAGTAAAAAGAACGCATATGGCGCCGCATTTTGCGGCGCCCGAGCGTAACGCATGGGATTGGCCGCGACACCCGTAGGGCGCGCATTCATGGCGCGCTGCTGCGCCTGCCGACACCCAAAGGCGATGCCCGGTATCGCCGGCAGATTTGGGCGACCCTCAGCCGGTCGCGCTGTCCATCGCCTCCAGCTCGTCGATGAAGCGGCCGATCAGCCCCAGCCCGTGTCCCCAGAATTCCGGATCGGTGGCATCGAGCCCGAACGGCGCCAGCAGCTCGCTGTGATGCAGCGTGCCGCCGGCAGCCAGCATGTCGAGATACTTGTCCTGAAATGCCGGGTCGCCCGCCTCGTAGACGGCATAGAGCGCGTTGACCAGCGCGTCGCCGAAGGCATAGGCGTAGACATAGAAGGGCGAGTGGATGAAATGGGGCACGTAGCTCCAGAACACCTCGTAGCCCGGCGCGAACTCGAAGGCGGGGCCGAGGCTTTCGCCCTGCACCTCCAGCCAGATCGCGTTGATCGCATCCGGCGTCAGCTCGCCTTCGCGCCGCGCCGCATGGACCCGGCATTCGAACTCGTAGAAGGCGATCTGCCGGATCACGGTGTTGATCATGTCCTCGACCTTGCCCGCCAGCAGCGTCTTGCGCGCACGCGCATCCGGCGCCGCATCGAGCAGGGCGCGGAAGGTCAGCATCTCGCCGAAGACGCTGGCCGTCTCGGCCAGGGTCAGCGGGGTCGATGACAGGATCTCGCCCTGCTTGGCGGCCAGAACCTGATGCACGCCATGGCCGAGCTCATGGGCAAGCGTCATCACGTCGCGCGGCTTGCCGAGATAGTTGAGCAGGATGTAGGGGTGCACATCCGTGACCGTGGGATGGGCGAAGGCGCCGGGCACCTTGCCCGGCTTCACACCCGCATCGATCCAGCCCTTCTCGAAGAAGGGCGCGGCGATCTCGGCCATGCGCGGGCTGAAGCCGGCATAGGCCGACAGCACGGTCTGGCGCGCCTCCGTCCAGGGCACGACGCGCTCCTCGCGCTCCGGCAGCGGCGCGTTGCGGTCCCAGTACTGCAGCTTGTCGAGCCCCAGCCAGCGCGCCTTGAGCGCATAGTAGCGATGCGACAGCTTCGGATAGGCCGCGACCACCGCGTCGCGCAGCGCCTGAACCACCTCCGGCTCGACATCATTGGCCAGATGCCGCGAGGCCTGCGGGGTGGGAAAGTGGCGCCAGCGATCCTCGATCTCCTTTTCCTTGGCCAGCGTGTTGGTGATGCGCGAGAACAGCCTGATGTTGTCGTTCAGCACCTTCGCCAGCGCCTCGCCGCCGGCCTGACGGCGGGCGCGGTCGGCATCGGTCAGAAGGTTCAGCGTCGCCTCCAGCCCCAGCCTCTGGCCGTCGACCTCGAATTCCAGCCCGGCCATGGTCTCGTCGAAGAGCCGGATCCAGGCCGAGGCGCCGACGACCGAGACATCGTGCAGGAACTTCTCCAGCTCGTCTGACAGCTGGTGCGGGCGATAGGCGCGCATGCGCCGGATCGCGGGGCGATAGCGCGCGACCTCCGCGCTCTCGCGATACCAGCGCTCGATGACCTCGTCCTCCAGCCGGTTGAGCTCCAGCGTGAAGAAGACCAGCGGCGTGGACAGATCGGTCACCTTGCCCTGCATGTCGGAGAGGAATTTCGACCGGCCCGGATCGGTCGAATTCTGGGCATGGCGCAGCCCGGCAAAGGACATGATGCGGCCCGTCACCTGCTGGATACGCTCGTAGCGCGCGATGCAGCCCGCCATCGCCGCCCCGTCCAGCCCGGCCAGCCTGCCCTCGTAATCGGCGGCGAAGCTGCGGATCGCCTCACCCAGCCAATCCAGATCCCCGGCAAGTTTCGGGTCGTCCTCGCCGCGATAGAGATCGTCGAGATTCCATTCCGGCAAGGGGCCCAGATCGGGGCCGGCGGCGGGTTCGGCGGCTTCGCGGCAGATCTCGCGCTGCGCGGACGGGGTCATGGCAGTCTCCGTGCGGGTCGTGGGGGCGGCTGGAACGGGCTCAGATGCGGGTGTCTTCGTAATCGTCGACCTTGCCGCGTTTCCTGCGCTCGTCCCGATGTGGCGAGCGATCGTCCGGCGCGGTTCGCGGCCGCTTGCGGCGGATGATGATATCGCCATTGGGCAGGATTTCCGGCGCCTCGTACTGGTCGAGCTCGCGGAGCTGGTCGCCCAGCTCGCGAAAGGCCGGGCCGAACTCCTTCAGAAGCTCCTCGAGAAACCGGTCGGTCTTGCGCCCGAGATCCTCGAACGTTCCTGCACCGCTCTGCTGGGCGGCGGCGGGGCCTGCGATGGCGAGCGCCAGGCAGGCGGCAATCATTCCGTTTCTGCGCATGTGCCGAATATAGGCGGGTTCGGGCCGGAATGCACGGGGTGGCGCGGCGGCGGCGGGTCGGGGCGCGATCGGCTGGCAGTTGAGTCGAATGCGCCGCGCCATCATGGCGGAATGTTAACCGCGGACGGGGCAGAATTCGGCCCGGTGGCTGGCGGTGCGGGCGCCGGGGTCCGGTCCCCGGGAGTGCGGTGGGGCAGTTGTCATGAGAGGTTCGGTAGCGCTGTTCTCGGCAGATCAGGCGGAGGTGGAACGGATCGCCGCCGTCCTGCGCGCCGCGGGCTGGCACGGGCAGCGGATCGACGCGCCGCCCGAGCCCGAGCGGATGCCGCAGGCGGTGATCGTCGACATGGATGCCGGGGGCGCCGGGGAGCTGCTGCGCCGCATCCGTGGCGCGCCGCGCCTGCCGGCGGTGCTGGCCATGGGCAGCGCCGGGCAGCCGGAAGCGGTGGTCCGCGCCATGCGCGCCGGCGCGCAGGATTATCGCGTGAAGCCGGTGGCGCCCGATGCGCTGATCGCCGCGCTCGACGCGCTGGTGCCCGAACCGGTCGATGACGATCTGCCCCGGATCACCGGCATGATCGCCGATGCGCCGGCCATGCGGCAGGCGGTCGGCATGGCATGTCGCGCGGCCCGGGCCTCGATTCCGGTGCTGCTGACCGGGGCCTCGGGCACCGGCAAGGAAAGCTTCGCCCGGCTGATCCACGACCACTCGCCAAGGGCGGGCGGCCCGTTTCAGGCGGTCAATTGCGGCGCGCTGCCCGAGGCGCTGGTCGAAAGCCTGCTGTTCGGGCATGAAAAGGGCGCCTTCACCGGGGCCGACCGGCGGCAGGAAGGCTATTTCCGCGCCGCGAAGGGCGGCACCATCTTTCTCGACGAGATCGGCGAGCTGCCGCTGGTCTCGCAGGTCAAGATCCTGCGCGCGCTGCAGGAACGCGAGGTCCATCCCGTCGGCGCCGCGCATCCGGTGGCGATCGACGTGCGGGTGATCTCGGCCACCAATCGCGATCTGCGCCGCGAGGTCGAGGCGCGCCGGTTTCGCCAGGACCTGTTCTTCCGGCTGACCGGCATCGAGATCGCCCTGCCTGCGCTGCGCGACCGGGTCGAGGACATCCCCGCCATCGCCCAGGCCCATGCCCATGCCGTCGCCCGGCTGGAGGGGCGGGAATTCGCCGGTTTCGAGCCCGGGGTCACCGAATGGCTGATGGCGCAGGAATGGCGCGGCAATGTGCGCGAGCTGCAAAGCGCGGTGCACCGCGCCATGGTGCTGTCGGCCGAGCCGGTGGTGCCGCTTTCGGCCTTCATGCCGCAGGATGTGGCGAGACCGGATGTGCCGGCGGCGCCCGAGATGCCCGAAGCCACCGGCCCGGAGCCACCACGAGGGCCCGAGGCGATCCGCAAGCTGGCCGAGACCGAGGCCGAGGCGATTGCCGATGCGCTGATGCTCTGCCGCGGGCGGATATCGCAGGCCGCGCGCCAGCTCGGCATCGGCCGCTCGACGCTCTATCGCAAGATGGACCAGTACGGGCTCGGGCCGATGGGCAACCGGATTCAGAGCGAGAAATCGACCGAGACCGGGTAGTGGTCCGAGGCGTCCATCAGCGCCCGGAACAGCGCCGGATCGCCCAGACATTCGGGATCGTCGAAGGGATGCCAGATGCGCCAGACCGGCCGGGTGCGGGCGGCGAGATCGGGCGAGAGCATGACATAGTCGAGCAGCGCATTGAGAAACTGCCGCCGCTCGGGCTGGTAGAAGCGCGCGGTCGCCGGCACCGGGTCGCGGCGCGGGCCGATCAGGCTCAGCGCATTGGGGTCGACCAGCATGCGGGCAGGGTCGTCCGGGTCGCCCATCACGATCTCGACGCCGGAGCGGCCGAACAGCGCCTCGTATTCATCGAGCCCCGGCCCGTCATTGAGATCGCCCATCACGATGAGCGGATCGCCGCGGTCGAGATGCTCCTCGATGCGCAGCCGCAGCCAGAAGCACTGGGCAAGCTGCTTGCGGCGGTTGGCGATGGCGATGCGCCGGGCGTGGTCGCGGTTGCGCGCGCCATGCGCCGCCTTCGACTTGGCATGCACGCCGATCAGCCGCAGCCGCGCGCCGCTGCCGGTCAGGGTGATCTCGGCCTCCAGTGGCGGCTTGGAGAATTCATGCGGTTCCGAGCGGCCATCGGCGTCGATGTCCCAGCGGAAGCGGCCGTTGAAGGCCGGCACGCCCTCCATGCGCGTGGTCCCGTCGCTGAAGACGCCTTGCGGGTCGTGGCGCGCCGTGCAGATGTCGGGATCGGTCAGCAGCGCCAGCTCCTGCCGGGTGCCGTTCTGAAACCCGATGATGCAGTCGCGCTGGCGCAGCCCGAAATGGACGGCGAAGCCCTCCAGCGCGTCGATGGTCGAGCGGCGCCGGCTGGTGTCGGGCGCCTCGACCACCAGCAGGAGGTCAGGATCGACCCGGCGGATGACCGTGGCGATGGCCTCGGCCTGGCGCTGGCGGGTGACATCGGGCCGGCGCGACCAGCCATCGTCGAGGATCAGCCGGCTGTCCTCGTCGAACAGGGCATCGAACCATTCGATGTTCCAGGTGGCGAATCGCATCGCGCCCAGTCTGGCGCGGAGGGGGGCGGCGCGCCAGGGTCAGAACATGCCGTCTCCATCCTGGTCCGCCCGCCCGTGGCGCATGAGCCGGCACGGGGCTGCGCCCGTTTGGCCGCTCTTCTCGCGCCATGGCGTTCGCGTCCTCACCCCCAGGGCGGGCGCATGCCCCGGCGCAGGTGCCCGGAGTGGATCGGATTGAACCCGACACGCTCCGCTTTCCAGAGAAGCCCGTGAAAGGCCACCGGCCAGACCCGGGCGTCCCTCTTGGGCGCCGCGAAATCCGGCGCCGGTCATGTTGTAATTATTTTCACTGTTGATTGTTAAATATTGATTGCGTAATTACTTTTAAGAGACCCCTGCAAAACTCCGGCGTGACCGGGCATCCCAGGCAAGACACGTTTTCTGCCAATGTGTACTGCGCAGGCGTAAATTAATTAGAAAATAATTCCCCAATCAATATTTATCAAACAGGTGAAAATCAGGAACAAACTTCGCCGGCGCCGCATTTCGCGGCGCCCAAGCGCAAGGTCCCAGTCTGGCTGCCGGAGTTTCGCAGGGATCTCTTCTAATTACTTTACGCGCGCGATCATGATGACCGGAAACCGGACCGAATTCAGCGGTTTGCATTCACGGCAGGGTTTTGAAGGGGTCTCGGGGAATTATTTTTACGCGATCCCTGCAAAACCCGGATGTAGACAGGCACCTTGAATGTGCAAGTTTTCAAACCAATCAAATCTGCGCGCACATAAAATAATTGGAAGAGACCCCTGCAAAACCCGGCGCGACGGGGCATCTCAGGCAAGACACGCTTTCTGCCAGTGCGTACCGCGCGCGCGTAAATTAATTAGAAAATAACTTCGCAATCAATATTTATCAATCAACAGTGAAAACAAGAAGAGCGCACGTGGCGCCACAATTTCGTGGCGCCCGCGCGGAACGC
>RFIR01000280.1 GCA_003695135.1 Alphaproteobacteria bacterium
CTCGTGCTGCAGCGAGGAATGCAGGGTCAGCACCGGGGCCAGGATCAGCACGCCGAGCCAGGGCCCGAGTGCCGACAGCCCGGCCGTCACCACCGCCCAGACGCCATAGAGTGCCAGCGTCAGGACCAGAGTGGGCAGTTCGATTCGAAGGGGGCGGCGCCTGGCCGCCGGGGATTGGTGACGCGATTGCATGGTATTCCACGGAAACTCTCCGACTCGATTAGCCGTGGCCGGTGTCTGTCGCAATTCTGAGAATCTGCGCGGAATCATGATATTTTCATATGAACATAGCAAAACGTCTTGAAATCGCCCTGACTGTTTTGGATATGAAATAGTTGGGTGAAAATCAAACATGAGGCCCGGATCATGGACAAGCGCGAACTCGCCGCCGCGTTCCGCGAAAGGCTGGCGCAGCTGGTCACCGCCGACGGGCAGAGCGTGGCCACCTTCCTGCGCCGGACCGGGCTCGACCGCTCCGCGCTCAGCCAGTTCCTCAACCCGCAATCCGATCGCCTGCCGCGGGCCGAGGCGCTGCGCCGGATCGCCGAATCGCATGGCGTGACCACCGACTGGCTGCTCAACCTGTCCAACGCGCCGGAGGGACGTCAGGAGGTGGCGCCGGCGGTACAGATCGAGCGTGCGAGCTTTCCCTCCGGCGGCTCGCCGCTCGATCTGTGGCGGCGGGAGGCGGCCGGCACCAAGCTGCGCTATGTCCCTTCCAGCCTGCCCGACATGCTCGCGCTCGGAGAAGAACGCGCCCCGGAGGCGGCCGAGGCCCGCGCCGGACAGCCCGAGAACGTGCTGGAGGGCTTCGATCTTGCCGACATGGATGTCGAGATCGCCATGCCGCTGCAGACGCTGCAGGATCTGGCCGAAGGCTGCGGGCTGTGGCGCGGTGTGCCGCCGGCTCGCCGCGAGCGCCAGCTGGCGGAAATGGCGCGGACCTGCGAACGCGCCTATCCCAGCCTGCGGCTGCATCTCTATGACGGGCGCGAGACCTTCGCCGCGCCCTTCACCGTCTTCGGGCGGCTGCGCGCGGCGCTCTATCTGGGCGAATACTATCTGGTGATCACCTCGGCCGAGCAGGTGCGCGCGCTGGTCGGCATCTTCGACCGGCTGGTGCGCCGGGCGGTGATCGGCCCCGACCGGGTGCATGAGACGCTGGCGGAACTGGCCGGGCAGGCCGGCGGCGGCGCTGGGCAGGCGCCGGCGCGGTAAAGAAACTTGCGTGCGTCAATCGGCGGTGCGAAAAAATTTACAGCAAAACCCTTTTCCATCATTTCCTTGATGCCCGCGCGGCCAAGCCTGTCTATGTTGCGCCGTAAATTGCCCGGCATCCCTGCCGCGCGCCGGGCTGCACCTCAAGAGATGATGCCTTTCAGGGGACCAGGAGGAACGCCATGGGAAATGATATGGGCCAAGCCGTCGAGATCCGCCGCCCGTCCGCCGAGATCGTGGCGAACGCGCATGTCGATGCGGAAGGCTACCGCAGGATGTATCAGGCCTCGGTCGATGATCCCGAAGGGTTCTGGGGAGAACAGGCAAAGAGGCTCGACTGGATCAAGCCGTTCACCAGGGTCAAGAACACCTCCTTCGAACCCGGCAACATCTCGATCAAGTGGTTCGAGGACGGCACGCTGAATGTCTGCGCCAACTGTGTCGACCGGCATCTGCCCCAGCGCGCGAACCAGACCGCGATCATCTGGGAAAGCGACGATCCCGGCGTGTCCCAGCACATCACCTATCAGGAGCTCTACGATCAGGTGACGAAATTCGCCGGGGTGCTGCGCGGGCTCGGCATCGGCAAGGGCGACCGGGTGGTGATCTATCTGCCGATGATCCCGCAGGCGGCCTATGCCATGCTGGCCTGCGCGCGGATCGGCGCCATCCATTCGGTGGTCTTCGCCGGCTTTTCGGCCGACGCGCTGGCCAGCCGCGTGCATGATTGCGGCGCCAGGCTGGTCATCACCGCCGACGAGGCCCCGCGCGGCGGCCGGGCGACGCCGCTCAAGGCCAATGCCGACAAGGCGCTGGCCGACAAGCCCGATGTCGGGCTTCTGGTGGTCCGGCGCACCGACGGCGACATCCCGTGGAACCCCGCGCGCGATCGCTGGCTGCACGAGGAGGAGGAGAAGGTCACCGAACCCTGCCCGCCGGTGGAGATGAATGCCGAGGATCCGCTCTTCATCCTCTACACCTCCGGCTCGACCGGCAAGCCCAAGGGCGTGCTGCACACATCGGGCGGCTATCTCACCTATGTCTCGATGACCCATCAGTACGTGTTCGACTATCACGAGGGCGAGATCTTCTGGTGCACCGCCGATGTCGGCTGGGTGACCGGGCACAGCTACATCGTCTACGGCCCGCTGGCCAATGGCGCGACCACGCTGATCTTCGAGGGCGTGCCGACCTGGCCCGATGCCTCGCGCTTCTGGCAGGTCTGCGAGAAGCACAAGGTCAACATCTTCTACACCGCCCCCACCGCGATCCGGGCGCTGATGGGCAAGGGCGACCAGTTCGTCACCGGGGTCGATCTGTCGAGCCTGCGCATCCTCGGCACGGTGGGCGAGCCTATCAACCCCGAGGCGTGGGAGTGGTATGACCGCGTCGTCGGCAAGGGCCGCTGCCCGATCGTCGATACCTGGTGGCAGACCGAGACCGGCGGCATCCTGATCACCCCGCTGCCCGGGGCGATCCCGACCAAGCCCGGCTCGGCGACGCTGCCCTTCTTCGGCGTGCAACCGGCGGTGCTCGACCCGCAGAGCGGCAAGGAGTTCACCGAGACCGAATGCCGGGGGGTGCTGGCGATGAAGGACAGCTGGCCCGGTCAGATGCGCACCGTCTTCGGCGATCACGAGCGGTTCGAGAAGACCTATTTCGCCGACTATCCGGGCTATTACTTCACCGGCGATGGCTGCCGGCGCGACGCCGATGGCTATTACTGGATCACCGGCCGGGTGGACGATGTGCTCAACGTCTCCGGCCACCGCATGGGCACCGCCGAGATCGAGAGCGCGCTCGTCGCCCACCCAGCGGTGGCCGAGGCGGCGGTGGTCGGCTATCCGCATCCGATCAAGGGGCAGGGCATCTATGCCTATGTCACCCTGATGCAGGGGGTCGAGCCCAGCGATGAGCTGCGCAAGGAGCTCGTCCAGTGGGTGCGCAGCGAGATCGGCCCCATCGCCTCGATCGACCTGCTGCAATGGGCGCCCAACCTGCCCAAGACCCGCTCGGGCAAGATCATGCGCCGCATCCTGCGCAAGATCGCCGAGAACGACTATGGCAGCCTCGGCGATACCTCGACGCTGGCCGAGCCGGCGGTGGTCGAGGAACTGATCGAGAACCGCATGAATCGCGGGTGAGTGCGACACCCGCCGTTGCGCGGGGTGGCAATGGTATCCATGGCCGCAGCCCCGGCGGGCTGCGGCCATAGCGCTGAGCAGCTCGGCGCGGGGTCGCGGGTCGGATCCGATCGGCCTTTTCCCTACAGGCGTTTCGGGGCGCGGCGAAATGCAGCGCGAGGGGGAGTTTGCTTTCGCGCTGTCGGACACCCCTGCGAATCCCGGATACAGGCGGACATCGTGAATGCGCAAGGTTTCGAAAGTTCAGGATTGCGCGCGCGTGAAATAATCAGAAAATAATTCCCCAATCAATATTTGCCAATCAACAGTGAAAATAGGAACGACTTAGGCTCAGGACCCATAAAAGGGGTACCCAGAAACAGCCGGATGTGATTCAACCCCCCGAAATGTAGGGGGCACTCCATGTCGAACCACCATTTCTGGC
>RFIR01000281.1 GCA_003695135.1 Alphaproteobacteria bacterium
CCGCGCGCGGCCTATGCACGGGCCGCCGAGCGGCTGCAGGACGCCATCGCCGATCTCGACCGCGCCACCGCCATTGCCCGGCAGGAAGGCGAGGACGCGCCCTTCACCCTCGCGCCGGTCTCCAATACCAGCCGGGAGCAGTACCACCGCATGGTGGAACGGGCGAAGGAATACATCGCCGCCGGCGACATCTTCCAGGTTGTGCCCTCGCAGCGCTGGGCGGTGCCGTTCCCGCTGCCGCCCTTCGCGCTCTACCGCAGCCTGCGGCGCACCAACCCCTCGCCCTTCATGTTCTACTTCAATTTCGGCAGCTTTCAGGTGATCGGCGCCAGCCCCGAGATCCTGGTGCGCGTCTTCGGCGGCCAGGTGACGATCCGGCCCATTGCCGGCACCCGCCCGCGCGGGGCGACGCCTGAGGAGGACCGGGCGCTGGAGGCCGAGCTGCTGGCCGACGAGAAGGAGCGCGCGGAACATCTCATGCTGCTCGATCTGGGCCGCAACGATGTCGGGCGGGTGGCGAAGATCGGCACCGTGCGCCCCACCGAGCAGTTCGTGATCGAACGCTACAGCCATGTCATGCACATCGTCTCCAATGTCGTCGGCGAGCTCAGGGAGGATCACGACGCGCTCTCCGCGCTGCTGGCCGGGCTGCCGGCGGGCACCGTCTCGGGCGCGCCCAAGCTGCGGGCGATGGAGATCATCGACGAGCTGGAGGCGGAAAAGCGCGGGATCTATGGCGGCGGGGTGGGTTATTTCTCCGCCGGTGGCGACATGGACATGTGCATTGCGCTGCGTACCGGGGTGGTCAGGGACCGCACGCTCTATGTCCAGGCCGGCGGCGGGGTGGTCCATGATTCCGACCCCGAGGCCGAGTATCAGGAAAGCGTGAACAAGGCCCGGGCGCTGTTCCGCGCCGCCGAGGAGGCGGTCCGCTTCACCGCCGGCAGCAATCGCTGAGGCCGGCTGCGCCGCGGGCCAGGCCAGAGCTTGCGGGCAGGAATGGGCGCCAGGGGGTCTGATCCCGAGTGTAGGGTGCGCATTCATTGCGCACCCTGCGATGTTTAACGCAAACTGTCGGCGTCAGGATGCGCAATTCGTTGCCTGGACCATGATCGCGCGCGCGTAAAATAATTATAAAATAACTTCGCAATCAATATTTATCAATCAACAGTGAAAACAAGAAGAGCGCATGTGGCGCCACAATTTCGTGGCGCCCGCACCGAACGCTCTGGTCTGGCTGGTTGAGTTTTGCAGAACTCTCTTCTAGAGACCCCTGCGAAACTCCGGCGGCCAGACCCTGTCGCTACGCCTGGGCGCCGCGAAATGCGGCGCCGTCAAAGTTGCCCACATTTTCACTGTTGATTGCCAAATATTGATTGGGGAATTATTTTCTAATTACTTTACACGCGCGCGATACGCATTGGCAGAAAACGCGTCTCGCCTGGGATGCCCGGTCGTGCCGGAGTTTCGCAGGGGTCTCTTCTAATTATTTCGTGCGTGCGCAGATTTGATTGCTCTCAAACCCGGCACATTCGGGATGCCTGCCTACATCCGGGTTCTGCAGGGCTCTCTTCCAATTACTTCACGCACGCGCAATCATGCCCCCTGCAAGGCCTTGGGCATTCCGGGCATCCGCCTGAGTCCGCGACTTGCAGGTGGTCGTTTTCAATTGCCTCATACCGGTTGCGGTTGAATGATTCCCGTGAAGTCTTGATCTCCCGAAAAATACGCCTGGAGCCGGGGCGCGATGCAACCGTAGGGCGTGCATTCATGGCGCGCCGTTGCGCGCGCAACCCCGGGCGGGCATTGACGAGGGTGCGCCATGAATGCGCACCCTACGGCGGGGCTCCGGTTTCACCTCGTTTTGGGACTTGTGCCAAGGGGATCGGTGGACTCCCCTTCGGCCGGCAGAACGCCCCCGCCCAGGCACGCGCAGACACACGCCATCGCGCCGCCTCAGCCCCTGCCCGCGCGCCTCAGCAGGGCCGAGCCCGGCGCCAGACGAACCTTGTCGCGCCGTGCCCTGCGCGCCTTCGCCCAGCCTTCCAGAGCCGCGATGGTCTCGGGATAGGTGTGACCGGCGACCAGCGCCGCGCCATCGTTGCGGGCGATGAACGCCGCACGCTCCAGCGCGGTGGCAATGGCCTGCGGCGAGCGGATCTCGTCGATGCGCCGCTGCACGATCAAATGCTGCAGGTTGTTGCCGACGGCCACCCGCACCATCGCGTTGCGCGCCTCGGCACGGCCAGTCACCGAGGCATGGCCACGACGGATCAGCACCCGTGCGACGGTCTCGGCCAGCACCGCATTGCCGGCCAGCGCCCCGTCGATGTCGCACACCCCGACCGCCTCCGGCACCAGCGAGAACGCCGCCTCCAGCCGTTCGGTCACCTCGCTGCGGGTCAGGCCCAGCACCAGCGCCTGATCGCCCGCGGGCCGCACGAACAGTTCGCGACCGGCCCGACGCAGCCTCCGGGCGATGCCGGCCGCATCGGGCAGATCACTGGGAATGATGAAGCTGACCGGCAGGTCGAGCGCGGCCAGACGCTCGATATCGGCCAGCGCGTCGGGCGTGATCTCCAGCAGCACGCCCAGCAGCGGCGCCCCCTCCTCGTCCTCGAATTCGCTGGCATAGGCGATCCAGGCCGGCAATTCGGGTACTGGCGCGGGCGTGAGTTGCGCGGGCGCATGATCCTCGGTCGCCGGGGCCGGTTCCGGGCCCGGTTCGGTTGTCACCAGTGCCGTGCTGGTGGTTTCCGGGGCCGAGGGAGCGGTGGCCTCGCGCGGTCGCGGCTCGGGCGGGGTGGCGGTCTCGACCCGCTCCGTCACGGGTGTATCGGGCGGCGGACCCGGCGGCGGGGCGAGCGGCGCCCAGCGCGGCGGCGGGCGGTCGGGCGCGGCCATCAGCCCCGGCGCGGTTCGGGAAAGCGCAGCAGGGGGGGCGGCAGGCTGCGGCCGCGTGGTCAGGAGACCGTTTTCGGCCGGGGCGATGCCGGCCGGTTCCGGCCGCGTCTCGGCCAGCGCCACGCGCGGCGGCGCCTCGGTCCGGATCTCGGGCTCGGCGGTTTCGCCGCCGACCGGCGGCGGCGGGGCGGGCCGGGCCGGCACCGCCGGAAGGGCTGCGGGCTCGTCACGCTTGGCCGGCTCTGCGGCGGGCGTCTCGCGGGTCCCGGGAGCGGGCATCGGGGGCCGCGTTGCCGGCGCGGGCGCGAGCTCGGTTGCAGTGGACTCTTCCCGCGGCATCTCCGCCTCGGGCACCCGCGTCTTCAGCGGGACGAGCACCGCCAGCGCCGCGGCCAGCACCAGACCCAGCAGGACGCCGAAAAACAGTCCCCGCAGGAACCCGCCCTGGCGTCTTGCGCTGTCTTCCATGTCCGCAATCCGATCCCGTTAGCCAGGCGCCCGGCCGGACCGCCGCTTGACCTGCCCCGCGCGCCCGAGCATGTATACATCCGCGAGCGGCCGCGCCAGCCCCCCATCCGGGCCCGGACGGCCGGCCGGGGGGAGACGCATGCTGCTGCTGATCGACAATTACGACAGCTTCACCTACAACCTGTTGCACTATCTGGGCGAGCTGGGCGCGCAATGCGAGGTGCGCCGCAACGACGCGCTCGACGTGCAGGCGGCGTTGGCGCTGAAACCGGAAGCGATCGTGCTCTCGCCCGGCCCCTGCGACCCCGACCGCGCCGGCATCTGCCTGTCGCTGACCCTGGCCGCCGCCGAGGCCGGCATCCCGCTTCTGGGCGTCTGCCTCGGCCATCAGTGCATTGGCCAGGCCTTCGGCGGGCGGGTGGTGCGCTGCCATGAGATCGTGCATGGCAAGCCGGGCCTGATCCATCACCGCGCCACCGGCGTCTTCGCCGGGCTGCCGAGCCCGTTCCGGGCCACGCGCTATCACAGCCTGATCGTTGAGCGCGACAGCCTGCCCGATGCGCTGACCGTCTCCGCCTGGCTGGAAGACGGCACCATTATGGGGCTCGCGCACCGCACGAAGCCGGTCTTCGGCGTGCAGTTCCACCCCGAATCCATCGCCTCCGAACACGGACACAGGCTGTTGCAGAACTTCCTCGACCTGACCCGAGAAACTGCGGGGGCGGCCTGATGTCGGACGCCCTGAAACCGCTCATCGCCCGGGCCGCCGACGCACCGCTGACCCGCGAAGAGGCCGAGCGCGCCTTTACCATCATCATGGAGGGCGACGCCACGCCGGCCCAGATCGGCGGCTTCCTGATGGCGCTGCGCACCCGCGGCGAGGTGGTGGAGGAATATGCTGCCGCCGCTGCGGTGATGCGCGCCAAATGCGCCGCGGTGCGCGCGCCGGAGGGCGCGATGGACATCGTCGGCACCGGCGGCGACGGCAAGGGCACGCTCAACATCTCCACCGCCACCGCCTTCGTGGTCGCCGGCGCCGGAGTACCTGTGGCCAAGCATGGCAACCGCAACCTCAGCTCGAAATCCGGTGCGGCGGACGCGCTGACCGAGATGGGGGTCAATGTCATGGTCGGGCCCGAGGTGGTCGAGCGCGCCATCGCGCGGGCCGGCATCGGTTTCATGATGGCGCCGATGCACCACCCGGCCACGCGCCATGTGATGCCCGCGCGCGCCGAGCTCGGCACGCGGACCATCTTCAACATCCTCGGCCCGCTGACCAACCCCGCCGGGGTCAGGCGCCAGCTCACCGGCGCCTATGCCCGTTCGGTGATCCGCCCCATGGCCGAGACGCTGGGCCAGCTCGGCGCGGAGCGGGCCTGGATCGTGCATGGCGCCGACGGCACCGACGAGATCTCCATCGCCGGTCCGACGCATGTGGCGGAGCTGAAGGACGGCGCGGTGACCGAGTTCGACATCACGCCCGCCGATGCCGGCCTGCCCGAACACCCCTTCGAGGCGATCCTCGGCGGCACCCCGGCCGAGAATGCCGCCGCCTTCCGCGCCCTGCTCGACGGCGCCGAGGGGGCCTATCGCGACGCGGTGCTGCTCAATGCCGCCGCCGCGCTGATGATCGCGGGCCGGGCGGGGACGCTGGCCGAAGGGGTGGAGATCGCCCGCCACAGCATCGACAGCGGTGCGGCGCGCAGCAAGGTCGAGCTGCTGGCCAGGGCGACCCGGGACGGCTGAGTGGAGCCGCCGCCGGTGCCTGCCGCCTGGGCCGATCTCGATTTCTTCGCCGGCCCGCGCTGGCGGCAGGTCGCCGATGCGCTGGCCGCCGAGACCCGGCCGGTGCTGCCCCCGCGCGAGCGCATCTTCGCCGCCCTCGACCTGACCCCGCCCGAGAAGGTGCGCGCCGTCATCCTCGGCCAGGACCCCTACCCCACGCCCGGCCACGCCAACGGGCTGGCCTTCTCCGTCGCGCCCGGCGTGGCCCTGCCGCGTTCGCTGGAAAACATCTTTGCCGAGATGGAGGCCGATCTCGGCGCCCGGCCCGCTTGCGGCGATCTCTCGCACTGGGCGCGGCAGGGGGTGCTCCTGCTCAACACCGCGCTCAGCGTACCGGCGGGCGAGGCCGGCGGCCATGCAAGGCTGGGCTGGCGGCCGCTGGTCGAGGAGATCGTGGACCGCGTCTCGCGCCGCCCCACCGCCTGGCTGCTCTGGGGCCGGCATGCGCAGGACTTCGCCCGCTTCATCCGCCCCGGCGATCATCTGATGATCGAGACCGCCCATCCCTCGCCGCTCTCGGCCCGGCGCGGCTTCTTCGGCTCGCGCCCCTTCAGCCGGGTCAATGCCTGGCTGGAAGCCCGCGGCGAGACGCCGATCGACTGGGTGGGGAAGGAGCCGGCCGGGCAAGGGTGATGCGACAGGCGGCGGGCAGGCCCTGCCGACCGGGCGGGTGCCCTGCCGCAGCGCAGGTTTTTTTCCGGCGGATCCAGCATCCCGGCCGTCCCTGGCCTGACGGCCCTCGTGATGCTCGGGGTCGTCCGCTTCGTCGAGGCGCCTGGTGAGAATTCGCCGCTCGATGCCCATGTCTCGCTGACGCCGACGACGTTTCAGGCGAGCTTTCACTGACCGTCGCCCGAACCTCCCTTCCGTCGCCTCCTTTCGCGGATGTGGCGCCATCAGATGTGGCGCCATCAAATGTCGTGCCGAATGCCGCCCGGGGCCTTTGTTCTGGCGCCGCGCTGCGCTATCAGACCGATGACGCAGTGCAGCGAGGATTGCCATGACCGCCATTACCGACATCACCGCCCGCGAGATCCTGGACAGCCGGGGCAATCCGACCGTGGAGGTCGATGTGCATCTGGAAAGCGGCGCCATGGGCCGCGCCGCGGTGCCCTCGGGCGCCTCGACCGGCGCGCATGAGGCCGTCGAGCTGCGCGACGGGAGCCGCAAGCGCTATCTGGGCAAGGGCGTTCAGAAGGCGGTGGCGGCAGTCAACGGCACCATTGCCGAGGCCCTGCTCGGCCATGACGCCACCCGCCAGACCGCCATCGACGCCATCATGTGCGAACTCGACGGGACCGCCAACAAGGCGGCGCTGGGGGCCAATGCCATCCTCGGCGTCAGCCTTGCCGTGGCCAAGGCCGCCGCCGCCGCCACCGGCCAGCCGCTCTACCGCTATGTCGGCGGCACGGCGGCGGCCACCCTGCCGGTGCCGATGATGAACATCCTCAATGGCGGCCAGCATGCCGACAACCCGATCGACATCCAGGAATTCATGATCATGCCGATCTCGGCCCCGACCATGGCCGATGCCATCCGCATGGGGGCAGAGGTGTTCCACACGCTGAAGGCCGAGCTGGCCGAGGCCGGCCACAGCACCTCGATCGGCGACGAGGGCGGCTTTGCCCCGGCGCTCAACTCGACGCAGGAGGCGCTGAGTTTCATCATGCGCGCGATCGAGGGGGCGGGCTACCGACCGGGCGAGGACATCTGGCTGGCGCTCGATTGCGCCGCGACCGAATTCTTTCGCAACGGCATCTACGACATGCGCGGCGAGGGCGCGCGGCTCACCTCGGGCGACATGGCGGCCTATCTGCAGAATCTGGTGGACGGCTATCCGATCCTGTCGATCGAGGACGGCATGGCCGAGGATGACTGGGACGGCTGGAAGATCCTGACCGAACTGCTCGGCGATCGCTGCCAGCTGGTGGGCGACGATCTGTTCGTGACCAATACCGAAAGGCTGCGGCGCGGCATCGCTTCGGGCGCGGCCAATTCGATCCTGGTCAAGCTCAACCAGATCGGCACGCTGAGCGAGACGCTCGATGCGGTGAACATGGCCCATCGCGCCGGCTACACCGCGGTGATCTCGCATCGCTCGGGCGAGACCGAGGATGCCACCATCGCCGATCTGGCGGTGGCGACCAATTGCGGTCAGATCAAGACCGGTTCGCTGTCGCGCTCGGACCGGCTGGCCAAGTACAACCAGCTCATCCGCATCGAGGAGGATCTCGGCACCGCCGCGCGCTATGCCGGGCACAGCATCATGCGCGGCTGACCGGCGCCCGGACCGGTTTCGGCGGGCCGGTTGACCCGTTTCCTTTTTCGCCGGCCTTCGCTAGAGCGGAATCATGACCTCGCTTCCCGCCGACAGCCTTGTGCCGGACGATGCCCGTGCGCGCCGCAACGTGGTGGTGCTGATCCTCGCCCAGGCGGTGCTCGGCGCGCAGATGCCGGTCAATTTCGTGCTCGGAGGGCTGGCCGGGCAGTATCTCGCGCCCAACCCCTGCCTCGCCACCCTGCCGATCTCTCTGATCGTGCTCGGCTCGATGGTCTCGGCACCCTACATCGCCGGGCTGATGCAGCGCCGGGGCCGGCGGACGGGCTTCCTGCTCGGCGCGGCGGGCGGCGCCGGCGGTGCGGCGCTGATGGCGCTGGCCCTGTTCGTGCAGTCCTTCCCGCTGATGCTGGCCGGCGCCTTTCTGGTCGGTCTCTACATGGCGGCGCAGGGCCAGTACCGCTTTGCCGCCACCGACACGGCCAGTCCCGCCTTCCGGCCCAAGGCGATCTCCTGGGTGATGGCGGGCGGGCTGATCGGCGCGCTTACCTCGCGCGAGATCGTGGCCTGGACCCATGACCTGCTGGCCCCGATCCCCTTCGCCGGCGCCTTCGTCGCCCTGATCGCGCTGAACGCGCTGGCGCTGCCGATCTTCGCCTTTCTCGACATTCCCCGCCCGCCGGCGCCGGTGAAGGGCGATCCGGGCGGGCGCACGCGGATGCAGCTTCTGCGCAGCCCGCGCATCGCGGTGGCGATGATCTGCGCCATGGTCTCCTATGCGCTGATGAACCTCCTGATGACCTCGACGCCGCTGGCGGTGGTCGGCTGCGGCTATGCCACCGAGGACGCGGCGACGGTGGTGACCGCGCATGTGCTGGCCATGTTCACACCCGCCTTCTTCACCGGCCATCTGATCGCCCGCTTCGGGGTGGAGCGCATCATCGCCATCGGGCTGACCATCCTGGCCGCGGCCGGGGTTGCCGGGCTGTCCGGCGTGCAGCTCGAACACTTCTTCCTCGCCACCGTGCTCCTCGGCATCGGCTGGAATTTCGGCTTCATCGGCGCCACCGCCATGCTCACCAGCGCCCATACGCCGGAGGAACGCGCACGGGTGCAGGGGATGAACGATTTCGCCGTCTTCGGAATGGTGGTGCTCGCCTCGCTGTCATCGGGGCTCCTGATGAACTGCACCGGCGCCAACCCGGTCGATGGCTGGAGCGCGGTCAACTACGCCATGCTGCCCTTCCTTGCCCTGGCCGGCGGCGCGTTGATCTGGTTCGTGCGCGGCGGCCACCACCGGCAGGTGGCCTGAGCGACCGCCCGGGGCAGCGGGGCCCGGGCATCAGGGCGGGCGCCGGCGCAGTCCGGCCGCGCGCAGAGCGGTGAGGCCAAGCCCGGGCGGTCTAGGGCGTGTCGGGTCAAATCCGATTCAACCCGGGCACCAACGTGAGGGCAGGCGACCGCCCGGGTGGGCGCGAATGCGCCCGCCATGGGGCGGGCGGGCGCATGCCCGTGGCGGCTCGCGCGCCACGGGCGGGTGAGCCCGATCAAACCCGACACGCTCTAGCCCTCGCCCTCTCCCCGCGCCTTGCCGGTCTTTTCCTGGGCCAGTACCGCAGCCATGAACGGCGTCAGATCGCCATCGAGCACGCGCTGGGTGTCCGAGGTCTCGGTCTGGGTGCGCAGATCCTTCACCATCTGATAGGGCTGCAGCACATAGGAGCGGATCTGGTTGCCCCAGCCCGCCTCGCCCTTGGCCTCATGCGCCTCCTGGATCTCGGCGTTGCGCTTGTCCAGCTCCAGCTGGTAGAGCCGCGATTTCAGCGCCGCCATCGCATTGGCGCGGTTCTGGTGCTGGGATTTCTCCGAACTCGTCACCACGATGCCGGTGGGGATATGAGTGATGCGCACCGCCGAATCGGTGGTGTTGACATGCTGGCCTCCGGCGCCGGAGGAGCGGTAGGTGTCGATGCGGATATCGGAGGGGTTGATCTCGATCTCGATATTCTCGTCGACCACCGGATAGACCCAGACGCTGGCAAAGGAGGTGTGGCGTCGCGCCGAGCTGTCGAAGGGCGAGATGCGCACCAGCCGGTGCACGCCGCTCTCGGTCTTCAGCCAGCCATAGGCATTGTGGCCGGAAATCCGGTAGGTGGCCGACTTGATGCCGGCTTCCTCGCCGGGGTTTTCCGAGATCAGCTCCACCTTGTAGCCCTGCGCCTCGGCCCAGCGCACATACATGCGCGCCAGCATCGCCGCCCAGTCGCAGCTTTCGGTGCCCCCGGCCCCGGCATTGATTTCGAGGAATGCGTCATTGGCATCGGCCTCGCCGTCGAGCAGCGCCTCCAGCTCCTTCTGCGCGGCGCGCTCCTTCAGCCGGCGCAGTGCCGCCTCGGCCTCGGCGATCACCTCCTCGTCGCCTTCCTCCTCGCCCAGCTCGATCAGCCCGACATTGTCCTCCAGCTCGGCGGCGATCGACCTGACGGTCTCGATGGCGTCGACCAGCTGCTGGCGATCGCGCATCAGCTTCTGCGCCCGGGCCGGATCGGACCACAGATCGGGATCCTCGGTCATGGCGTTGAGTTCTTCCAGCCGGAACTCGGCGGTGTCCCAGCGCATGCGCTGGCGCAACAGGTCGAGCGATTTCTCGATCTCGCTGACAATGGCGGATATCTCGGCGCGCATGGCTCACCCGGGTTTCGGCTGGGAACGCCCCGCACATAGACAAGCGCCGCGGCCGGGGCAAGATGCCTGCCGCCGGGGGCCGGACTTGCGCGGATCAGTAAAGCCCGCCCGAGCCCAGATCGAGCTGCGAGGCCGAGGGCGGTGCGGTCGGCCGCACATCGCGCGCACGCCGGGCGTCGATGGGAACGTCGTAATCCTCGCTGGGGGTGACGAAGGGCAGATCGTTGCCGAAGCTGAACACGCCCTCGCCCACCACATATTCCGCGGCGGCATAGACCTCGGGCTCCTCGCCGGCACGGAACAGCTCGGTGACGATGTTCGGCCCGGTGGCATCGTCGGGCATGCGGATGCCGGTGTTGCGGTCCATCCTGACCAGCACCGTCCCCGGCGGCTGGACGAAGTCGGGATTGCCGCGGCCCTTCATCCATTCCTTGAGGAATTCCTTGACCACCGGCGCGCAGAGCGTGCCGCCATAGGCGCCCCTGCCCATCGGCCGCGGCCGGTCGTAGCCCATGAAGCAGCCGACCACGATTTCCGGCGTGAAGCCGATGAACCACACGTCGCGGCTGTCATTGGTGGTACCGGTCTTGCCGGCGAGGTTGAGGCCGAGATCGGCCAGCACGCGGGCGGTGCCGCGCTGGACCACGCCGCGCATCATCGAGGTCAGCTGATAGGCGGTGACCGCATCCATCACCCGCTCGGCATTGTTGATCACCCAGGGCTCGGGCTGGCCGACATAGGCGGGGTCGTCGCAGCCGCGGCAGATGCGCCGGTCGTGGCGGTAGATGGTCTTGCCACGGAAATCCTGCACCCGGTCGATCAGCGTGGGCTCGATCCTCAGCCCGCCATTGGCGAACATGCCGTAGGCGGCCACCAGGCGCCACAGCGTGGTCTCGCCCGCGCCCAGCGCATAGGACAGCAGATGCGGCATCTGGTCATAGACCCCGAAGCGTTCGGCATAATCGGCCACCACATCCATGCCGATGTCCTGGGCGATGCGCACCGTCATCAGATTGCGCGAATACTCGATGCCCAGACGCATCGGCGCCGGGCCGAGATAGCTTTTCGAGGCGTTCTCCGGCTTCCAGACATCGCCGCCGGTATCGACGATCACCGGTGCGTCCAGCACGATGGTCGCCGGGGTGAAGCCGCGATCGAGCGCGGCGGCATAGACGAAGGGCTTGAAGGAGGATCCGGGCTGACGCGTCGCCTGGGTGGCGCGGTTGAATACCGAGTAGTCGTAGGAAAAGCCGCCCTGCATCGCCAGCACCCGGCCGGTGCGCGGGTCCATCGCCATGATCGCGCCCTGCAGCTCGGGGATCTGGCGCATGGTCCAGCCGGTCCGCTCGCCCTGCTTGTCGAGCTTCGGCGAGACGAAGATCACGTCGCCCGGCTGCCACAGCCGGTCGGCGCGCCGCTTGCCGGTCCAGCGCGAATCGGCGATGTCGAGAAGCTGCGGCTCTGCCGCCTCGACCCCCTCGATGCCGATGCGGGCCGTCTTGCGATCCACCTCCAGCACCACCGCCCGCGACCAGCCCTCGATGTCGCGCGGCAGCCGCAGGCCGGCAAGCTGGCGGCGCCATTCCGCCTCCTCGGCCAGCGCGGCCTCGGGCAGCTTCGCCATCGGCCCGCGGTATTTCCCCATTACCCGGTCGCGCTTTTCCAGCCCGTTGCGCAACGCCCTGGTCGCCAGCGCCTGCAGCCGGGGATCGATGGTTGCGCGGATGGTCAGCCCGCCGCCGAACACCTTGTCGGTGCCAAGCCGCTGGCTGAGCTGCCGGCGGATTTCCTCGGTAAAATAGTCGCGCCGCGTAACCTGGCCGGGCTTGCGCAGAATGTCGCCGCTCTGCACCGTGCGCAGCGGCTTTTCCATCTCGGCCCGCGCCACTTCCGGCGGCAGATAGCCGTTCTGGGCCATCTCGCGCAGCACGTAGTTGCGCCGGGCCTCGGCGCGCTTGCGGTTGCGCACAGGATGCAGCTCGGACGGCGCCTTGGGCAGGGCGGCGAGATAGGCCGCCTCGCCCGGGGTGAGTTCTTCGAGCGTCTTGTCGAAATAGGTCCAGGCAGCGGCAGCCACGCCGTAGGAATTCTGGCCCAGGAACGGCTCGTTGAGATAGAGCTCGAGGATATCGTCCTTGCTGAAGGCGTGTTCGAACCGCGCCGCCAGGATGATCTCCTTGATCTTGCGCTCCGCCGTCCGCCCGCCATCGAGCAGGAAGTTCTTCATCACCTGCTGGGTGATGGTCGAGGCCCCGCGCAGCCGCTTGCCCTGCGCCGCGTCGTAGATCGCCTTGGCGATGCCCGTCACGTCGAAGCCGGGATGGTTGTAGAAGTTCTTGTCCTCGGCCGAGATGAAGGCGTGCTTGACCAGATCGGGGATCTCGTCGATCGGGGTGAAGATGCGGCGCTCGCGCACGAACTCGTCCATCAGCACGCCCTCGCCCGAATAGACCCGGCTGAGCATGGTCGGCTGGTAGGCGGCCAGCGCCGAGGTGTCGGGCAGATCGCGCGAATAGAGCGTGATCACGCCCCAGGCGGTGACGACACCCATCAGCCCGCCAAGGGTGGCCCAGGAGAATATCCAGCCCAGGAAACGCAACACCGCAATCAACGGCCCTACCCCGCAATGTCCCTTCGGTTCAGCCCACCGGTCCGAAGCATACATATAGGGATGATTCGAGGCAGTTAGGATTCAATTATCGACCGATGTGGCATTTGTGACGCACCGGCGCCGATCCCGGGGGGCGGGCCGGTCAGCGCAGCGTCAGCCCGCGGCGGGCGAGATCGTCCGCCGCCCAGGCGTCGAGCGCCGCGGTCAGGTCGCGCGCCAGCTCCCTCAGCCAGGCGTCGGAGGCCAGACGCGCCCGGTCCCGGGGATGGGTCAGAAAGCCCATCTCGATCAGCAGCGAGGGCACGTCGGGCGCGCGCGAGATCCAGAACCCGGCGCTGCGATGCGGGTTGGAGCCGATCAGCCGGTCGGCGCCGGCCAGCGTGGCCACCACCGCCTCGGCCAGCCGGCGCGAACGGGCGTTGGTCTCGCGCTGGGCCAGATCGACCAGCACCCGGGCAAGCGCGGTGCCCTCGCCTTCCAGATCGAGCCCGGCCAGCACGTCGGCGCGGTTCTCCAGCTCGGCCAGACGCCGCGCAGTGGCGTCGGAGGCCTTCTCGGACAGCGTGTAGACCGACACGCCCTGCGCCTGACCGGTGGCCTCGGAATTGACATGCAGCGAGATCAGCGCATCGGCCCGCGCGGCCCGCGCGATGCGGACGCGTTCGGAGAGCGGCACGAAGATGTCGCGCTCGCGCGTCAGGATGACCCTGTAGCGCCCCGTCGCGCGCAACGTGTCGGCGAGAATGCGCGCGGCCTTGAGCACGATCGTCTTTTCCATCAGCGGCCCGCGCATGGTGCCCGGGTCGATGCCGCCATGGCCGGGATCGATGACAATGGTCAGGGGCTCGCCCGGCTGGCGCCTGCTGCGGGGCAGCGGCAGGGAAAGGCCCGGCCCGGCCGGGGCCAGCGACCACAGCGCATCGCGCGGCGCCCCGGCATGGGCACGGAATGCCGCCTCGTCGGTCGCCTCCAGCCGCAGGCCGAAGCGGATTGTCTGCCCCTCGGCGGCAAAGGCTGCCTCCGCCACCCGCATCGGGCGGGCGAGATCGAGCACCAGCCGCGACCATTCCGGTGAGAACAGCCCGTAGCGCAGCGCGGCGACCGCACCCGGCCCCGGATCGGGCGGCGGGGCCTCCGGCCAGTCGAGCCCGGCGAAATCGACCACCACCCGCATCGGGTCGTCGAGGGTGAAGACCCGGAAATCGCAGCGCGCGGAGACCGGGAATTCCACCCAGGCCGCCTGCCGGTCCTGCAGGAGGACAAGAGGACCCGTCACGGCCTGCGCGGCGGCCTGGCCTGCCGCGACCAGCAGGGCCAGCGCCGCCAGCCAGCGTCGCAGGGGCGAAAAAGCGATTGTATTTGCCTGCATCATTTGTCTATTGTCGCGCATGGTGGCCCGGACTATGCCCAATCGGCGCCGGACCAGCCACCGGAATTTCCGCCGGACACCGGAGGTTGCCGAACCGCCGCGACAGCGATGGGGCACGTGAATCCGGACCGGCAGGTGCCGCGGACCGCCCATATGGGACCCGGGCAAGCAGACATGGCGCCACGGGGCGCCGGAGAAACAACCGCGATGCAACGCGTGCAGGCAGACATGGATACATGCTCGTTCGGGTATCTTCACGCACCGGCCGGATTCGGTGCCGGGTCTGCGCAGGCTCTATCGCCCAATCAGACGGACAGGCCGCGCCGACCGGATCACCGGAAGGTGCCGCCTGTCCGAGAAGGACAACATGGCTCAGAAGATGCTCATCGATGCCACCCACCCGGAGGAAACCCGGGTGGTGGTGGCCGACGGCAACAAGGTCGAAGAATTCGATTTTGAATCCATCAACAAGCGGCAGCTAGCCGGCAACATCTATCTGGCAAAGGTCACGCGGGTCGAACCCTCGCTGCAGGCGGCCTTTGTCGATTATGGCGGCAACCGTCACGGCTTCCTCGCCTTCGCCGAGATCCATCCCGACTACTACCAGATCCCGGTCGCCGACCGCGAGAAGCTCCTGGCCGAGCAGGCAGCGGCGGCCGAGGCCGAGGTGCGTGCGGAGGAAGAGGAGGAAAGCCGCAAGCCGGTCAAGCGCCGCTCCAGCCGCCGGCGCAGCCGCAGCCGGCGCAGCGAGGGCACTGCCGCCACCGAGGGCGATCCGCTGGCCGATCCGCGCGACGCCGAAGCGGGTGCGGATGTCGCCGAACCGTCCGCAGCGGATGCCCCGGCGGAGGCTGTGGCAGAGGCGGCCGAGGCCGCGACCACGCCCGAGGCGGAGGAGGAGGCCAGGGCCGATGATCGGGTAGCGGCCGCGGATGACGGGAAGGCCGCCAGCGCCGAAGACAGCGAAGCGGCCGCGCCGGAGACCCCGGATGCACCGGACAAGCCGGGCGAGGACGGCACCCCGCCGAAATCCATCGCCGCGCGCAGCGAACACACCGACGATCTGTCGATCAGCGAGGATGCCGCTCTGACCGCCGATGCCGAGGCAGCCGATGTCGAGGTGGCCGATGCCGGGATCGCCAAACCGGCGCCGGAGGCGGCCGCGACGAAGGCACCCTCGCGGAGCCGGCGCCGCAAGACCCCGGCGGCGAAGACTGCCGCACCCGCCGAAAAGACGGAAGAGGACCGCGCGGACACGGCCGAGGCCGGCAATGGCGACGGAGCCGAGGCGGAAGAGGCCGAGGAGGTCGAATCGATCGGCGCCGAGGACATGGCCGAGGAGATCGCCGTCCGCCGCCCGATGATGCGCCGCTACAAGATTCAGGAGGTGATCAAGGTCCGGCAGATCCTGCTGGTGCAGGTGGTCAAGGAGGAACGCGGCAACAAGGGCGCGGCGCTGACCACCTATCTGTCGCTGCCCGGCCGCTACTGCGTGCTGATGCCCAATACCGCGCGCGGGGGGGGCATCAGCCGCAAGATCACCAATGCCG
>RFIR01000282.1 GCA_003695135.1 Alphaproteobacteria bacterium
TCCATGAACTGCAGCTGGACGGGGGCGGCGGTACCCGGCACGCCGTCGATGGCGGCATCGCCCTCATATTCCGGCATTCCGCCCGGCGTCTGCACCCGCGCCAGCACACGCGCGCCGGTATTGACGGCGCGGATCCGCACCTCGGTCACATCGCCGGCGGCCGGCACCAGCCCCATCTCGATCGCCGCCGGTCCGACGCCGACGAGGATGTTGCCGCAGGTCGGGCGATAGTCGACCAGCCTTTCGGTAACTGCCACCTGGGCGAAGAAATAGTCCACCTCGGCCCAGTCATCCTCCGACGGAGACAGCATCGCCACCTTGGTCGTCACCGCGACGCCGCCACCGATGCCGTCGATGTTGATCGGGTGGCCGGCGCCGACGATGGCCATCAGCACCTCCGACAGCGTATCGCGATCCGCCGGCAGGTCGGCCCGGCGCATGTAGGGCCCGCGCGAGGTGCCGCCGCGCGTGAACAGGAAGGGAATGGCGGTCTGGGTCATGGCGTGATTTCCCCGATCCGGGCAACGAGAGCGTCCGCGAAGGCCCGCGTTCCCAGCCTGCCGCCGAGATCCCGCGTCCGCTTCTCGGGCGAGGAAAGCGCGGTGCGCACCGCATCCTCCAGCGCATCCGCGGCCCGTCCCTCGCCCAGATGCCGCAGCAGCATGCCGAGCGAGAGGATCAGCGAGACCGGATTGGCTAGGTCCATTCCGGCGATGTCGGGCGCCGATCCGTGCTGGGCCTGCGCCGCGGCGTGGGCGGCGCCCGCGTTGAGCGAACCGGCAAGCCCCAGCCCGCCCGCGAGTTCCGAGGCGAGGTCCGAGAGGATGTCGCCGAACATGTTGGTGGTCACGATCACGTCGAAGCGCGCCGGGTCGCGGACGAGATGGGCCGCCGCGGCATCCACCAGCACCTCCTCGAACGCGATGCCGGGGTGGCTGGCCGCCACCTCTCGGACCGTGTCGAGGAAAAGCCCGTCGGAGACGCGCAGGACATTGGCCTTGTGAACCGCCGTGACCCGGCGCGCCGGGCGGGCTTCGGCGAGGGCGAAGGCGGCCTCGGCGATGCGGCGGCAGGCGGCTTCGGTGATGCGGCGGATCGCCAGCGCCACGCCGGGCACCGGCATGAACTCGCCCGGGCCGAGATGCATGTTGCGATCGGCATAGAAGCCCTCGAGGTTCTCGCGCAGGATCACGAGGTCGAATTCGCCTCCCATGGGCGCCGGAACCCCCGGCCATGTGCGCGCCGGCCGGATGTTGGCGTAAAGCTCCAGCTCTCTGCGCAGCACGCCGGAGGGGTTGAGGCCGCCTTCCTCCTTCGGGGGATAGGCATTGTGCGAGACCGGGCCGAGCAGCACGCCATCGGCCGCGCGGGCCGCGGCGATCACCGGCTCGGGGATGGTGGTCCCCTCCGCCTCCAGCGCCGCGAACCCGATGGTCATGGAGCGAACCTCCACAGTCCGTCCGATGAACGGTTCGAGCGCCTGCAGAACCGCCAGCGCCGCGGCCATGATTTCGGGCCCGATGCCGTCGCCTTCGAGGGCCAGCAGCCGCAGCGGGGTCATGTCAGCGGCCAGGGCAGCCGGACGAACTCCTGCAGAAGACCGGCGGGGAAGTTGCGGTTGAGGATCCAGGCCATGGCGCAGATGAAGGCGATGCCTGCGGCGGCGTAGAGAAGCGAGAAGACCCAGCTTCGCCCCGCGCGGATGCGGATGAAGGCGACGAGGAACACCGCCAGCGCCAGCACGAAGCCGACCAGACCGGTCAGGATCAGCAGCCCGGCAAACCAGGCCAGCGTCGACCACAGCTTGTGCATGTTGTCATCGGCATTGCCGATCTCGCGGTCGGCGAACAGCGGATGCGTCTCGGGCTTCAGCCGCATCTGCACCAGCAGCACCAGCGCGCCGATGATCGAGGCGCCGGCGATGACCAGCGGGAACACCCGGTCGCGCCAGGCGAAGGCGGGGATCGAGGCGGCATCGACGAAGGCGACGAGCAGATAGGCGAGGATCGCGAGCAGGAAGATCATCGGCGCGCGCTTGGTCCCGCCTGCAACCGAGCCCTCGGCCATGATGTTCTTCGCCTGCCGCAGACCGACCACCACCGAGATCACGGTGATGACGATCAGCACGATGACGATGGGCGAGAAGATGTACTCCATTCCGTCGCCGAAGCCCTTGCGAAAGCGCGAGGAGGCGATCTGCATCGCCTGATTGGTGTAGGTCTCGGCCGGCCGCGACAGCACGAAGCCGATCAGAAAGGCCGGGCGCGACCAGTCGAAGCGCCGCATCAGGATGCCCAGGAGGCCGATGGTGAACAGCGCCACCAGATCCATGATGTCCTGGCGCGACTGGAAGGCGGCGAAGGCGATGATCATGAACAGGAACGGTGCCAGCAGCGCAAAGCGGATCGTGGTCAGCCGGGCGATGCCGGTCGAGGCGCCGATGCACAGGAGCGTGCCGACCACATTGGCCAGCGCCAGCAGCCAGACGATGGCATAGGTCATATCGAGATGGTTCTTCATCATCGACGGGCCGACCTCGATATCGCCCGAGCCGAGCAGCGCCAGCGCGCCGATGAAGATCGCCATCGAGCCAGAGCCGGGGATGCCGAACAGGAGTGTCGGCACCAGACCGCCGCCTTCCTTGGCGTTGTTGGCGCTTTCGGGTGCGATCACACCGCGGATCTCGCCCGAGCCGAAGCGCGACCTGTCCTTCGTGGTCTGCACCGCATGGCCATAGGCGATCCAGTCGACCACCGAACCGCCCAGCCCCGGAATGACGCCGACGATCACGCCGATGATCGAGCAGCGTACGCTGAGCCAGATGTTCGCCAGCCAGTCGCGGACGCCGACCAGCCAGCCGCCGCCGAGGATCGAACGCTGGGCGATGGCGCGGTCCTGGCGCAGCAGCGCCACGATTTCCGGCACCGCGAAGATGGCAAGGCCGACAATCACCAGCTTCAGCCCGTCGACCAGATAGGGGATGTCATAGCTGGCCATACGCAGCGCGCCGGCGCTCGCCCCCTCGCCGATGGTGCCGACCAGCATGCCCAGACCGGCGGCGACCAGCCCCTTGATCGGAACCCGCCCGGCCAGGATGCCGACCATCGACAGACCGAACAGCGTGATCATCAACAGCTCCGGCGTGCGGAACATCAGCACGATCGGGCGCGCGACGAGGATGAAAAGGGTCAGGAAGGTCGCGCCCACCAGCCCGCCGAAGAGCGAGGAGGCGAAGGCGGCCGACAGCGCGCGCGCGGCCTGGCCCTTCTTGGCCAGCGGGAAGCCGTCGAGCACGGTGGCCTGGCTGGCCGAGGAGCCCGGAATGCCCATCAGCACGCTGGTGAAGGTGTCCGAGGTCGGCACCACCGCCACCATGCCGATCATCAGCGCCAGCCCGTAGACCGGCTCCATGCCGAACATGAAGGGCAGGAGCAGCGACAGGCCGGCAATGCCGCCGAGGCCGGGAAACACCCCGATGGCCAGACCCATCAGCACGCCGAGCACCAGATAGCCCAGCACGACGGGTTGCAGGATCAGATCCGCGGCATCGCCGAGCGCGGGCAGTGCGACCGACAGCAGGTCCATGTCCTCAGCCTTCAGGGCAAGTGGTGTGGCCCCGGCGCGGGTTTGCCGCGCCGGGGCAGGGCGCTTACTTCAGCGAGACGCCGTAGCGGTCCTGAAGCCAGTTGATCACGAAGGCCTTGGCGCTGTCGGGCACGCTGGTGGCGCTTTCCAGCGCCTTGGCGGCCTCCGGCCCCGTCATCTGCGGATAAAGGCCCAGCCGCTTGGCGGAGATCTTGGCGAAATCGGGCCGCGCCTTGATCGCCTCGAAGGCGGCGGTGTAGGTGTCGATCGCCTCCTGCGTCGCGCCCTTGGGCAGGAACACCATCTTCTGGGCCGGGAAGCCGGCGACGAAGAACGCCTTCCACGCATCCCATTTCTCGCCCGAGGTCTCGCAGCCCGGGGTCGCCTCGCAGACCTCCTTGAAGGTCGGGATGTCGGGGAAGGTCGGATCGCGAACGATGTTGCCATCGGCGTCGAGCGCGCCCCAGGTCATCATCGGTACCGCGGTGCCGGCCTCGACCAGCGGCACCACGCCCTTGAGATAGGCCGAGGAGGTCTGGTAGTCGATATTGGCCTCGCCGCGTTCGAACATCAGACGGCCATCACCGCGGCCCTTGATGCCGAAGACCGGCTCGACATTGAGGCCCAGCATCTCCCAGGCCAGGAGCGGGACCAGATCGAGCCGGGTTGCACCCTGGCTGCCATAGATGAAGTCGACGTCACGCAGGCCAGAGGCGTCGAGCCCGTTCATCTTCTTGGCCAGATCGGGCGGCAGATAGGCCACGCCGCCGGTGCCGGAGGCGAGCACGACGTTCCAGTCCTTGTACTCGTAGCGCACGCGCGGATCGCCCAGAAGATAGGGGAACTGGGTCGAGCCCGAGGAGCCGAAGATCAGCGTACCCTGGGTGTCCTCGAAGGTCTGCTGCTGGAACCAGTTGGCGCCCTTGGTCGAGCCGGCCCCGGGCATGAACCTGACCACCACGGTCGGGTTGCCGGGCAGCGCCTCGCTGAGCAGCGGCGCGTAGAAATTGGCCCATTTGGCCGA
>RFIR01000283.1 GCA_003695135.1 Alphaproteobacteria bacterium
ACTTTGCAATCAATATTTATCAATCAACAGTGAAAACAAGAAGAGCGCACGTGGCGCCACAATTTCGTGGCGCCCGCGCGGAACGCCCGGGTCTGGCCAGCGGAATTTCGCAGGCGAGACACGTTTTTTGCAAATGTGTACTTCACGCGCGTAAAGTAATTAGAAAATAATTCCCCAATCAATATTTAACAATTAACAGTGAAAATAATCACAACATGACCGGCGCCGCATTTCGCGGCGCCCGAGCGCAACGCCCGGGTCTGGCCAGCAGAATTTCGCAGGGGTCTCTTCTATTTACCTTACGCGCGTGGCACGGCTTGGCAGAAAACGTGTCTCACGTGAGATGCCCCCAGATGCCCCGTCGCGCTGAGGTTCAACAGGCGCATCTTCCCGTTGTTTTACGTGCGCAGACGTGATCTCTCTGAAACCCTGTGCGTTCAAGGATAACCGCGCGTATCCGGGCTCTGCAGGGTTCGCCGCCAGGAGGACGGGACCCATCCCCTCAAGACGAAGGCGCCTGCCACGACACGGTTCCACCCGATGCCCCGTCACACATCCCGCAGCCGGCGCGGCCGGGGACGGGCCGTGCAGGAGGGCCGCAGATCGTCAGATCGCGGCGACCACGCCCCTGAGCATCTCGCGCACCTGGCCGGCGACGTTTTTCAGCTCGGCATTGTCGATTGCCGCCATCGAGGCCACCGGGTCGATGGCCGAGACCTCGACCCCGTCCTCGACCTCGCGCAGGATCACGTTGCAGGGCAGCATCGCGCCCACCCGCGGCTCGATCTGCAGCGCGCCATGCGCCATCTTCGGGTTGCAGGCGCCGAGGATGCGATAGCCCGGCAGGTCGACATCGAGCTTCTTCTTCATCGTCGCCTTGACGTCTATTTCGGTCAGCACCCCGAAACCGGCATCGGCCAGCGCGGCGCGGGTACGCGCATCGATCTCGTCAAGGCTCGCATCGGCGATCTTGCGGTCTATCGTATATGCCATCTCGGCCCCCTGTCACGACCGGCCGGGACTGCGAAAGGCCGATTCGCATGAAGTCGTCCTGCGAAGCCGATCGGCATGTCCGGTGGCCGGATTGCATATTAGGAAATTCTAATATATTAAGATCAGGCCCCGGTTCAAGAGCGGAACCCCGTGAATGTCAGCCGAACGCGCCTCGGTTCACGCCTCGGCATGGGTTAGCACCGGCACGTCCTCCGTGCCGGCGCGGCCGCGTCCGGACATCGAGGGGTTTTCCATGAAGAAGCGGTGGCAGTTGAAGGCGATGGTGCCGGGATCGGGCACGCCGCGGGTCCATTTGCCCTGCCCGTCCAGCACCCAGCTCTGCGCCACATCGGCAAGGTTGGCGGCCATGATCTGATCGACGATCTGGCTGTGCACGGTGGGATTCCTGATCTCCACCAGCGTCTCGACCCGCCAGTTCAGGTTGCGTCCCATCCAGTCGGCCGAGGAGATGTAGACCCGCGCCTCCCGCGACGGCAGGCCGTGGCCGTTGCCGAAACAGCAGATGCGCGAATGCTCCAGAAACCGGCCGACGATGGACTTGACGCGGATGTTCTCCGACAGGCCGCGGATGCCCGGCCGCACCCCGCAGATGCCGCGCACCACCATGTCGATGCGCACGCCGGCCTGGCTGGCGGCATAGAGCGCGTCGATCACCTCCGGCTCGATCACCGAGTTGAGCTTGACCCAGACATGGGCCGGCCGGCCGGCGCGGGCATGCGCGGCCTCGGCCTCCAGGCTTTCGAGAATGCGTTCCTTGAGGTTGATCGGCGACAGGGCGAGGTTTTCCAGCCCCTGCGGCCGGGCATAGCCGGTGACGAAATTGAACAGCTTGGCCGCATCCCGCCCCAGCGCCGGATCGCAGGTGAACAGCGACAGGTCGGTATAGATGCTTGCGGTGATCGGGTGGTAGTTGCCGGTGCCGAAATGGGTATAGGTGACCAGCCCGCCCGCCTCGCGCCGCACCACCATCGAGGCCTTGGCATGGGTCTTCCAGTCGAGATAGCCATAGACCACCTGCGCGCCGGCGCGTTCGAGCTGGCGCGAAAGCCGGATGTTCGCCGCCTCGTCGAAGCGGGCCTTGAGTTCGACCAGCGCGGTGACCGACTTGCCCTCCTCGGCCGCCTCGCACAGCGCGCCGACGATGGGGCTTTCGCGCGAGGTGCGATAGAGCGTCTGCTTGATCGCCACCACATCGGGGTCGCGCGCGGCCTGCTGCAGGAACCGCACCACGATGTCGAAGGTCTCGTAGGGGTGATGCAACAGCATGTCCTTCTGCCGGATCGCGGCGAAGATGTCGCCATCGTGATCCTGCACCCGTTCGGGGATGCGCGGCGTGTGCGGCGGCCACAGCAGTTCGGGCTTGTCGCCGATGACCAGCTCGGAAAGATCGGCGATGCCGATCAGCCCGGCGATGGGGATGACCTCCTCCGAATCGACGTGAAGCTCGTGGATGATGCGGCTGCGCAACTCCTCATCGCCGGTCGCGGTCAAGGTCAGTCGGATCACCTCGCCGCGCCGCCGGCGCTTGAGCGCGGTCTCGAACTCGCGCACCAGATCCTCGGCCTCCTCCTCCACCTCCAGATCGCTGTCGCGCAGCACCCGGAACGGGCAGGAGGAGACAAGCTCGTAGCCGGGGAACAGCCGGTCGAGGAAGATCTCCAGAAGCACCTCCAGCGGCAGGAAGCGCAGCGCCCCGCCCCGCCCGCCGATGACGCGATGGAAGCGCGCGACCTGCGGCGGCACCGGCAGCAGCGCATCCAGCAGCTCGCCATCCCCGGCGCGCCGCAACAGCAATGCGATGGCAAAGCCGCGATTGGGAATGAAGGGGAAGGGGTGCGCGGGATCGATGGCCAGCGGGGTCAGAACCGGGAAGACCTCGGCCAGGAACACCTTCTCCAGCCGTGCGATATCGGCGCGGCTCAGCGCCGCGCGGTCGAGCACCTCGATGCCGGCCCCGTGCATCTCCTTGCGCAGCCCCCGCCAGATCTTCTGCTGATGGGCCATCAGCGCGCGGGCATCGGCGTCGATCTTCGCCAGCTGCTCGGCCGGGGTCAGCCCGTCGGCCGAACGCCGGCCGCGGCCGCTGCGGACCAGATTGCGCAGACCGGCCACGCGAACGGTGTAGAACTCGTCGAGATTGCTGCCCGAAATCGACAGGAAGCGCACGCGCTCCAGAAGCGGCACGGCGGGGTTCTCCGCCTCCTCCAGCACCCGCCAGTTGAAGGCGAGCCAGCTCAGCTCGCGATTGAAGAACCGGTCGGGGCCGGCGA
>RFIR01000284.1 GCA_003695135.1 Alphaproteobacteria bacterium
GAACAGCGCCAGCGTGGCGATGGCCAGATAGATGCCCGACATGCGGATGGCCGGAATGGCGACCAGCGCGCCAAAGAGCCCGGTGATCAGCCCGGCCAGCGGAAAGGCGATCAGGAACGGCACCCCCCGCTCCATCAGCGCGGCATCGGCATAGGCGCCGATGGCCAGGAAGGCGGCGTGGCCCAGGCTGACCTGCCCGGAATGGCCGACCAGGATCATCAGCCCCATACCGGCCAGCGACCAGATCAGCGTGTTGGTCACCTCGGCCAGATAGTACTCGCCGACCAGAAAGGGCAGCACGATCATCAATAGGACCAGCACCGCCATCCGCGCCCGGTGCCAGTTGTCCTCGAACAGGTCGATGTCGAAATCGTAGCTGGTCTTGAAGATGAACCGCATGCGCCGCCTCAGACCTTCTTCTGCCGGATCTGGGCGAACAGCCCGGCCGGCCGGGTGACCAGCACCGCCAGCATCAGGATGTAGGGCGCCATCTGGCTGATGCCTCCGGGCATGTAGCGCCCGGCCACCGGTTCGACCATGCCGACGATCAGCCCGCCGATCAGCACGCCGGGCAGGCTGCCGAAGCCGCCGATCACCGCCGCGGCGAAGGCCTTGATCCCCAGAAGGCCGATATTGGGATTGATCGCCCCCTTGGTGGCGAACAGAACGCCCGCGACGGTCGAGACCATCCCCGACAGGCCCCAGACCGCCGAATTCACCGTCCGCACCGGGATGCCCATGTAATAGGCGGCAAGCTGGTTCTGCGAGGCGGCCTGAATGGCAAGACCCAGCCGCGTGAGCGCGAAGAACGCCCACAGCCCGAGCGTCAGCGCGATGGTCACCAGGATGGTCACCGCATCCTCGGCGCCGATGACCAGCCCGCCCAGTTGCAGGCTCTCGCCGGCAAAGGGCGTCTCCAGCACCAGCGGCGTGTAGCCCCAGATCGCGCCGGCCAGAAAGCGCAGGATGAACCCAAGCGCGATGGTCAGGATCACCAGTGCGAATTGCGGCTGCCCGAAGATGCCACGCACCACGAAGCGGTCGATGCCATAGCCCAGCCCGCCCATGATCAGCACCGCGATCAGCACCCCGGGCAGAAAGGGCAGGCCCCAGCGGTCGGAGTTGACCAGGCTCAGCGCGATGAAGGCGCCCAGCATCATCATGTCGCCCTGGGCGAAGTTCACGCCCTCCGACGCCTTGTAGATCAGCACGAATCCCAGCGCGATCAGCCCGTAGATGCAGCCATTCGCCACCCCGCCGATCAGAAGCTGGACCAGCTCCATGCGACCTTTCCCTCCCGTTTCACCGCAGCACGCCGCCCCCGGTTTCCGTTCGGGTGTTCTGGCCGGCCGCGCGATACTTCCCGCGGCACGCCGAAAGGTCAAGACGAACAGATTTTGCCCGGCGATTCCCCCGCCGTCGTCCGAGCCTGCGGCCCCGGGGCTTGCACCTTCGTCGCAAACCCGATTGTCTGGGCCGTCCCCGGCCGCCGGAGCCACGCATGCCCGCCCCCTCCACCCTCGCACTCATGCTCGTCGGCCTCGTGGTGGCGCTCTTCGTCTGGGGACGGCTTCGCCATGACGTGGTGGCACTGATCGCGCTGGTGAGCGCGGGCGTGCTGGGCCTGGTACCGGGCGATGCGCTCTTCTCCGGCTTCGGGCATCCGGCGGTGCTGACGGTGGCGGCGGTGCTGATCCTCTCGGCGGGGCTGGAGCGGGCCGGCGTCATCAGCCTCGTGGCCGAGCGCATCCGCAGTTTCACCGGCTCGCCGGCGTTGCACATGTTCTCGCTCACCCTCACCGTCACCGTCGCCTCGGCCTTCATGAACAATGTCGGCGCGCTGGCGCTCCTGATGCCGGTGGCGATCGGCACCGCGCGCAAGGCCGGGCGGGCGCCGGGGCTTCTCCTGATGCCGATGGCGTTCGGCTCGCTCCTGGGCGGGATGACGACGCTGATGGGCACGCCGCCCAACCTGATCATCTCCGGCTACCGCGAGACCGCGCTGGGCGGTCCGTTCGCGGTGTTCGACTTCGCGCTGGTGGGCGTGCCGGTGGCACTGACCGGGCTCGCCTTCATCCTGCTGGCCGCCTGGCGGCTGATCCCGCGCCGCGCGCGCGAGGGCGGCAAGGCCGCCCGGCCCTTCACCATCGGCAACTACACGGTCGAACTGATCGTGGCCGAGGACAGCCCGCTGGCCGGCGGCATCGTGCGCGACCTGACCGCGGAATCGGGGCTGGTCGTGACCGAGATCGCCCGTGGCGGCGCCCTGCTTCCCGCCTTCAACTTCCGCCGCCTGCAGGCGGGCGACATCCTGCTGGTGCGCGGCGAGATCCCGGCCATCGAGGAGCTGGCCGAGCGGCTGCGGCTCGAGGTCGTCCAGCCCGATGACGCGCTCGACCCCAACACCCTCGATCAGGCCGAGGGCGAAAGCGTCGAGGTGCTGGTCGCACCCGATTCCGGCCTGATCGGCCGCCGCGTCGCCGATTTCGCGCTGTGGTCGGGCGATCGCGCCCTGGTGGTAGGCCTCTCGCGCGCCAATGTCGATCAGACCGACCGTCTGGCCGACATGCGCTTTCAGGCCGGCGACGTCCTGCTGCTTCATGGCGAGAGCGACGCGCTGCCGGAATTGCAGCGCCGCTTTTCGCTGCTGCCGCTGGCCAATCGCGATCTCTCGCTCGGGCGCAAGCGGCGGATCGTGCCGGCCGTCACCATCTTCGGGCTGGCCATCGCGCTCAGCGTTCTGGGTGTTCTGCCGACCACGCTGGCCTTCATCGCCGCGGTGGTCGGCTTCGTGCTGTTTCGCATCCTGCCGGTCGAGGAACTCTATCGCGCCATCGACTGGCCGGTGATCGTGCTTCTGGGCGCGATGTTCCCGCTCGGCACCGCGCTGGAACATACCGGGGCGAGCCGCCTGATCGCGGCGCAGCTGCTCGAACTCGGCGCCATGCCCGGCTGGGTGCTGCTGACGGCGGTGCTCGTCATCACCATGCTGGTCTCGGACGTGATGAACAACGCGGCCACCGCACTCCTGATGGCGCCGATCGCGATCTCCATCGCCGAGGCGACGGGGGCCGCGGCCGACATGTATCTGATGGCCGTGGCCATCGGCGCCTCCTGCGCCTTCCTCACCCCGATCGGGCATCAGGCCAACACGCTGGTGATGGGGCCGGGCGGCTACCGCTTCACCGATTACTGGCGGCTGGGCCTGCCGCTGGAGGTGGCGATCACCGCCATCGCCATTCCCTGCCTGATGCTGTTCTGGGGCTGAGGCCGGCGCCGCCCCGTCGGACAAGAGCCGCCGGGCGGATCCGGTTCGGGTCGAACGCATCGCGGGATGTGAGATTGTGAACGCGATCCGCCGGCCCGGCCGATGGATTGGTAAGCCGGTGAGGATCCCGCCTCCCATACGTGGGCGCTCCCGCCCTTCGCGGCCCTTCCGGGCCGCTGCGGCCCGGGCCCGGCCCGCGGCTGCGCCGCGGGTCCGGGGGAAGGTGTCGGTAAAGGTGCCCGGTTTTCAGGCTGCTGTTCTGGTGGAAGGGTCGGGGATTCTGCCGGGAAGGGCCTGAGGAAGCACTGCGGCTTCCTCAGGCGCGCGGTTCGGATGACGTGGGCGGCAGTGCTGTGCTTTTCCGGTTTTCAAGTATCCAGGCCCGCCGCTTCGGACTGCGCCGCGGCGGCGGCCTGTGACCCGGCGGTTCGGGCGTGGTTCTCCATCGCCTCGGTCCGTACCGTTGTCCTGGCAGGGTTGAGAGCTGCCCCGCAGGGTGCGCATTCGTGGCGCACCCTCGGAACGCGCCGGGGGTGCACGCAACGGTGCGCAATGAGTGCGCACTCTACATTGCGCCAGCCCCCATCGGCGCGTTTGGGCGCCGCACAACGCGGCGCCGGCAACGTTTGCGCTGATTTTCACTCTTGATTGGAAAATATTGATTGGGGAATTATTTTATAGAGGGTCCTGCGAAACTCCGGCGCGACGGGGCATCCCAGGCGAGACGCGTTTTCTGCCAATGTGTACCGCGCGCGTGTGAAGTAATTAGAAAATATTTCACCAATCAATATTTACCAAATAGGTGAAAATCAGGAACAAACTTCACCGGCACCGCGTTTTCGCCTCCGCCCGGGCGCAGCTCCCGGGTCTGGCCGCTGGAGTTTCGCAGGGCTCTCTTATGATTTTTTTACGCATGCGTAGTCATGATCCCTGCACGACCTCATGCATTCCGGGCATCCTCCAGCATCTTGTTTCGCAGCGGTTTCTTCCAAATATTTCATGCGCGCGTGAACCCCAGTGACGCCCTGCGCATCGTGGTGTCTGCGGGTTTGTCTTCTGCCCCATAGGGTGCGCAGTCATGGCGCACCTCCGGTACGTGCCGGTGGTGCGTGGAGCGGTGTGCAATGAATACGCACCCTGGATGAAGCGCCATTCCCGACCCACTCTCCCGGGCACAGGGCTCGGGCCGGCCGGGCAAGAGGGTTCGATCGGCCCACCCGCCCGTGGCGCGTGAGCCGATACGGGCTGCGAGCACCTGCCCCTGCACCAATTCGGGGTGAAGCGGACAGGAACGCGCCCCATGCTATCCGTCTTCAAGACTTTCCAGCAACGCCCGCGCCTTGGCATGGCCGGGCTCGTGTTCGAGCGCCGTGCGCAGCGCCGCCCGCGCCTTCTCGCCGCGATCCAGCGCCATCAGGATCCGCGCCCGATGATAGTGGCTGGCCGCCCGGTTCGGCCGCAGCGCGATCGCCGCCTCGATCCGGTCGAGCGCCTCTTCGGGCCGACCGGCCGCAGCGAGCGTGTTGGCAAGCTGGGTCAGCGCCATCAGATCGCGCGGTGCCACGGCACAGGCGGCCTCAAGCGCCGCGATCGCGGCATCCCGGTCGCCCGCCTTCAGATGCGCCGAGGCAAGACGGACCAGAAACACCGGATCCTCGGGATAGGCGGCGTGTGCAGCCTCGGCGAGACGTCGCGCCGCTTCAAGATCGCGCCGGGCCAGCTTGATCGAGGTGGCGAAACTGTAATAGCTCCGCCGCGTGCAGCCGGCGGCCGTCAGACGGTCCACGACGCGCTCCAGCGCCTCGCTCTGCCCGGTCTGCTGCAACAGCCGCGCATAGCCCAGAAGCCCGGTCTCCTCCGACGCCGCGTCCAGCACCCGGCCCATTTCGGCGATGGCCGCGGCTGCGCGCGGATGCCCGGCATCGTAGTTGAAGTTGGACGGGTAGGTATTGTCGCCCTTTTCCACCGCGATCATGTTGTGAAAGCGGTGCATGGCGCGCACCGTGCTCGCTACCGGATCGGGGCCGCCGCCATGGAAGGCGTCGATCTCCATGTGATCGACGCGCACGAAGAGATCGGCGAAATAGCCCACGCTGTTGGGCTGGGTCAGTTCCAGCGAGCCGCCAAATCGGGGGTGAAAGGCGGTCTGGGTGTCCTCGACGACATAGATGCCCGGGCTGGCGAGCCCGGGGAACATCAGTTCGAAGGTCTCGATGACGTGCTCGTTGCGGTGGCTGCCATCATCGACGATGATGTCGAAGGGGCCGAATTCGGCCTCCAGCCCGTGCATGAACTCCGGATCGACCTGGCTGCCCTGCCGGATCGCCACCCGCGGCCCCAGATCGAGCTGCTTTTCCTGGATGTCGATGCCGAGGATGCGGCCTTCGGGAAAGAAGTCGCGCCACATAGCCAGCGATTCGCCGCCCCGGTCGCTGTCGGCATAGCCGCCCACCCCGATCTCCAGCATGCGCACCGGGCGCTCGCGCCAGTCGCGGAACAGCTGCCAGTAATTGGGCGTGTAGTCGTGAAAGCCGAACTTGTCGGTGCCGTGGCGGATCGCCAGCTCGGTCAGCGGATCGATCATGGATGCCTCCTGCCGGGTGCGCTCGCATCCCCGTCAACCGATCCGGCACGTTCAGGCCCCATCGGAAACCCAAATCGAGAGATGGAGGTGCACCGCCCACACGCCTCGCCCGGCGCAGCCGGGTGGCGCCCGACCCTCCCCCCGGGAGGGCGCATTGCAACGTAAGGCCCGAGCACGACCAGCAGGCATTCACGATCCGACATCGTCAACGTCACCGTCTCGCTACGCCCTCCCAGGGTCGGGCGCCGCCCTTTCCCGGGATTGTCGCCTTCCGGGGCTCGGTCTTCAAGGCAGAAGCCAGCCCGCCTACCCCGCCGCATGGATCATGTCGATCATCACCTGATTGCCGCGCGAGAATTCCAGCGGGCAGTCATAGGGCGCCCCGTCCAGGATCGTGGCGTGAAAGGCATCGGCCTGCAGCCGGTACTGGTCGACGCGGCCGAAACGCTCACGTATCACCGTGCCATCGGCGCGGCGCAGGCTGAGCAGCTGGTCGCCATAGGCCGGCGGGTTGAACGGGGCGGCAAGCTCCAGCCAGCCCTCGGTGCCGTGAAACAGCATCGACTGGCGCAACCCCATCCGCATCGAGACGTAGAATTCCAGCGCAAAGCCGTCGAACTCGGCCCAGACCCGCGAGGTGGTGTCGACCCCGTTCTCGCGCATGATCCGCGCCGTCACCGACAGCGGCTCCTGCCCGGTGACGAAGCGGGTGGTCACGCAAGGGTAGACGCCGATGTCGTAAAGCGCGCCGCCCCCCGTCTCCGGCCGGTTTCGGATGTTGCCCGGATCGGGGTTGTTGTAGGTGAACGATCCCTGCACGTGGCAGAGCCTGCCGATGGCGCCCTCGGCCAGCAGCGTCCGCACCCGGTGCCATTGCGGGTGATGGGTGACCATGAACGCCTCGGCGGCCATGCAGCCGGTCTCGTCCCGCGCCGCGATCAGCCGGTCGATTTCCCCGGCCTTCAGCGCGATGGGCTTTTCGCACAGCACATGCTTGCCCGCGCGCAGGCAGCGCTCGGTCCATTCCACATGCAGGTGGTTGGGCAGCGGGATGTAGACCGCGTCGATGCCGGGGGCGTCGAGCAGTGCCTGATAGCTGTCGAAGATCCTGACATCGTGATACGGCGCGGCCATCGCGGCGGCGCGCGCGGGATCGCGGCTGGCGATGCCGGCGATGCGCCCGCGCGCACTGGCATGGATGCCGGGGCAGACCCAGTCGCGGGCAATCCTCGCCGCACCGAGAATGCCCCAGCGGATCAGGTCTGACATGGGCGGATCCTCTTGCGCGACAGTCCGGGCGAGAGGCGTGATACGCGAGATTCGGGGCCGGCGCAAAACCTGTGCTTCCGGTGCAGGCCAGTTCGCCGCGCCATCGCCATGACGGACGGGGCGATCCTGCCGTCGCCGCTCAGTTCAGGCTGGGCACCATGCCGCGTTCAACGGCCAGTTCGCGCACGCGTTTCTGCAGCTTTTCGAAGGCGCGCACCTCAATCTGGCGGATACGCTCGCGGCTGACATTGTAGACGGTGGAGAGCTCCTCCAGCGTCACCGGCTCGTCCTTCAGCTTCCGCTCGGTCAGGATGTGGCGTTCCCGCTCATTGAGCGTGCTCATCGCCTCCAGCAGCAGCTCGCGGCGGGTATCCAGTTCGTCCTTTTCGGCAAAGGCCGTGGCCTGGTCGGCATCCTCGTCGGCCAGCCAGTCCTGCCATTCGGCCGTGCCGTCGCCATCGGTCTTCAGGGGCGCGTTCAGCGAGGCATCCGAGCCGGTCAGCCGCCGGTTCATGCTGACCACGTCTTCCTCGGTCACGCCCAGATCATGGGCGATCTTCTCCACATGCTCGGGGCGCAGATCGCCCTCCTCCATCGCACCGATCCGGTTCTTGGCCTTGCGGAGGTTGAAGAACAGCTTCTTCTGCGCCGCGGTCGTCCCCATCTTCACCAGCGACCACGACCGCAGGATGTATTCCTGGATCGCGGCGCGGATCCACCACATCGCGTAAGTGGCAAGGCGAAAGCCCTTCTCAGGGTCGAAGCGCTTGACCGCCTGCATCAGCCCGACATTGGCCTCGGAAATCACCTCGGCCGGGGGCAGGCCGTAGCCGCGATAGCCCATGGCGATCTTGGCGGCGAGCCGCAGATGCGACGTCACCAGCTTGTGGGCCGCCTCACGGTCACCGTGATCGACCCAGGCCTTGGCCAGAACGTATTCC
>RFIR01000285.1 GCA_003695135.1 Alphaproteobacteria bacterium
CCGCCGCGCCGGAGGAGCTGAAGACGCGCCGCGAACGGCTCGCCGAGGCCATCGAGACCGCCGAGACCCGGCTGCGCCGCGCCGCGGATGCGCTGGCCGCCGGCGAGGCAGCATTTCGCGCCGCCGAGGCGGCCGAGCGAGCCGCCGAGCGCGCGGCATCGGAGGCGCGCGAGGCGCGGGCGCGCTTCGAGGCGCTGGGCGAGGCGGCGCGCCAGCGCGTCGAGGACGCCGCCGCCCGCATCGTCGAGGCAACCGGCGCGGGGCCGGAGGCGCTGCTGGAGAAACTCGATCTGACGCCCGACGCGCTGCCCGAGCGCAGCGCGTGCGAGATCGAGCTGGCCCGGCTGGAACGCCAGCGCGAGGCGCTGGGCGCGGTCAATCTGCGCGCCGAGGAGGACAGCCGCGAGGTGCAGGACGAACGCGACGCGCTGGAGGCGGAGCGCGCGGATCTGGAGGAGGCCGTAGGCAAGCTGCGCATCGGCATCGCCGAGCTCAACCGCGAGGGGCGCCACCGGCTGCTCGCCGCCTATGAGCAGGTCAACCGCAACTTCTCGGCGCTGTTCCGCCATCTCTTCGGCGGCGGCGAGGCCAATCTGGTGCTGGTCGAAAGCGAGGATCCGCTCGATGCGGGGCTGGAGATCATGTGCATGCCGCCGGGCAAGAAGCTGGCCACGCTCTCGCTCCTGTCGGGCGGCGAACAGACGCTGACCGCGCTGTCGCTGATCTTCGCGGTGTTCCTTGCCCGGCCCTCGCCGATCTGTGTGCTCGACGAGGTGGACGCGCCGCTGGACGACGCCAATGTCACCCGGTTCTGCGATCTGCTCGACGAGATGTGCCGGCGCACCCGGACCCGCTTCCTGATCATCACCCATCACGCCATCACCATGAGCCGGATGGACCGTCTCTTCGGCGTGACCATGGCCGAGCAGGGCGTGAGCCAGCTGGTCTCGGTCGATCTCACCGAGGCCGCCGGGCTGGTGGAGAGTTGAAGAAAACTTTTGGAAACCTTGTTTGAATTAAGTCGCTTCTCGCTGGGGACAATTCGCGATAAACTGTGACCGTTCGTACAGTCCGTACCGGCATCTGGCGCTAGATTTCAGTCAGAGCCGAACATTCGGGTGGGCTTGTAATGTGTAGCGAGAGCGAGATGGTCGAACAACTCAACCGCAAGGATATCGAGTACATCCACGAGCTGAACCGCGGCGGGAACCGCAGGCGCATTCCGTCGCCGCATGCCGAAAAGCTGCTGGAACTCGGCATCGCCAAGCTTGAAATGGGACATCTGAACCTGTCCTGCACCGGGCGCAGGATCGCGCGCAGTCTGACGCGCTGATCCGGCGCTGCCGCAACGGGGACGGTCCGCCCTCCGCCGACATGGCCGGGCGGGCCGGTGTGCTGCGCCATGCTCCCCGCAGGCCGGCTTTTCCCGGGCGCGACGCCCGGAAAGGGACGCGTCACCGGCGCGTGGGTCGTTCGAGCGCATTCATCCCCGGTGTCGCTCCGGTGGCCAATGGCGCGAAACGAGTATTTTTCCCAAGAAGAAGCACACCACCGCCGGCCCTTTCGGATTGTATGGATGCCTGTTCGAGACAGCGCGTCACTCCGCCAGCGCCGCGTCCAGCGGCAGGCTCAGGGCCACGCGCCCGGTCAGAATCGCCCGGGCATGCGGTCCCATCAGCGGGCGCAGCGCCGGGTGCCGCGCGCTCAGCCCGCCGGTATAGGCGCCGAAGGCCGGAAGGATGGCGCGGTCCTCATCGACCAGAAAGCAGGGACGGGTGACGCGCCGGCCGCGCAATGTCACCCCGATCTTTGGATGCCAGTGGCCCGAGACCTCGGCCGAGGCGCCTTGGCGCGCCTCATGGCGGAAGGTGATGCCCCCGGCCACGAAGTCTCCGGCAATCTCGCCGGCGCGCGTCAGCGGCGCGGGATCGTGATTGCCGCTCACCCAGATCCAGCGCCGCCCCGCGATCAGGCCGAGCAGGCGGGCCAGATCGTCGCCGGAGAGCCCCTCGGCGGCCGCATCGTCGTCGAAGCTGTCACCGAGGCAGACCACCGCGGCCGGGTCGAGGCGGTCGATTTCCGCCGCCAGCCGGTCGAGCGTCTCGCGCGTCTCGTATGGCGGCAGCAGGCAGCCATTGCGGCGGGCGAAACGCTCGGACTTTCCCAGATGCAGATCGGCGACACAGAGCAGACGCCGCGCCGCCCACCACAGCGCACCGCTCGGCCTCGCGGTCAGAACCGCCCCGGCCAGCTGGAATTCCTGCACCCGCATGGCTGATACAAAACGCGAACAAACGGGTGGGCGCAAGGGCAAATTCGCGCCGCTCCGCGCCGGCTTGCCGGTTGCCCGCCACCCGGCACTGGCCTAGGTTCGGCCGATGGAAACCGAGCTGAAGATCCTGCTGGACGCGGCGGTGGAGGCGGCGATCGCATCGAGCGGGATTCTCGGAGAGGCGACGCGCGCCGCGCGCAGGCCGCAGAATCTGGTCTCGGTCTATTACGACACGCCCGGGCGCGATCTGTCGAAGGCCGGGATCGCGCTGCGCGTGCGCCGCAGGGGGCGGCAGTGGATCCAGACCGTCAAGCGCTCGCGGACGGGCATCCGGGCCGGGCTGTCGGTTCCCGAGGAGCTGGAGTTTCCCGTGCCCTCCGCCGCGCCGGTGCTGGACGAACCGGCCGGTGACGCGCTGCTTCGCGCCGTCCGCAAGCGGCTGAAAGGCGCCGCGCCGCTGCCGGTTTTCGAGACGCGGATGAAACGCGAGCTTCATGAACTGGACCTGCCGCAGGGCCGGGTCGAGATCGCCATCGACCGCGGCGAGATCGTCGCCGGCCGCCGGCGCGCGCCGCTTGCCGAGCTGGAGATCGAGCTGAAATCCGGCTCGGTCACCGCGGTGTTCGAGGCCGCGCGCCGGCTGCTGCCGCACGGGCCGGTGCGGTTTTCAACCCTCAGCAAAGCCGCGCGCGGCTTTCGCCTCGTCGAGACGGGCTGCGCCGTGCCGCGCCTCACGCCGCGCGCCGCCGGGCGCGCCGATTACCCCGGTGGGGCGACGGTCGAGCAGGCGGCGCAGGAGCTGATGCGCGACTGTCTGGACCAGATCGCCGCGAACATGAGCGTGATCGCGGCAGGCGAGGATCCCGAGGGTCCGCATCAGCTGCGTATCGGGCTGCGCCGGCTGCGCACGGTGCTGAAGCTCTTCGGCCCCGATCTGGGCAAGGCCGCGCTGCGCCCCTTTCGCGACCGGGCCCGCGAGATCGGCCGCCGGGTGGGCGCGCTGCGCGACCTCGACGTGCTGGCCGGCGAGATCCTGCCGCGCCATCTGCCGGGTCTTGCCGACGGAGCGGCGGCGGAGCGGCTGGCCGGCATGCTGGAGGCGCGCAGACAGGCGGCGCGGGCGGCCTTGCGCGAATGGCTGGCCGGGCGCGAGGCGGTGCATTTCCTGTTCGATCTCGGCGAATTCATCGAGATTTCCGGCTGGCGCAATGCCGCGCAACCGGAGCGGGACGCCACACCCGACCGCCCGGTCGCCGAACGTGCCGCCAAGAGTATGGAGATGCTGCATGCACGG
>RFIR01000286.1 GCA_003695135.1 Alphaproteobacteria bacterium
AAAACCGCTCGGCGGCTTGCGCGTAGGTCAGGCCCTCGCGTGCCTTGACCGCAAGAACATGACGACGGAACTGGATAGGGTAGGTCATGTGCAATCATACTCAATATCTGGTCGTTTGGCTATATGTCACCCGCAGCCGGCGCAGTGCCTGCCAGATGGCCTTTTGGGTGACGCCGAAGCGTTGTGCGCGCTCGTACTGATACGCGTCGGGGTGCGCGCGCACATCTCGCGCCAGCGCCTCGAGATCGAGAGACCCTTGCGGCGGCGCTTGGTAAATATTGATTGGGAGAGACCCCTGCAAAACCCGGATGTAGGCGGGTGCCCGGAATGCACAAGGTCTTGCAGGGATCATGCTCGCATGCGCGCAAATATTTTGAAGAGACCCCTGCAAAACCCTGCCGGCCAGATCCGGGCGTTGCGCTCGGGCGCCGCGAAATGCGGCGCCGGCAAAGTTTGTTCCTGATTTTCACCTATTTGGTAAATATTGATTGGGAAATTATTTTCTAATTACTTTACGCGCACGATACAAATTGGCAAAAAACGCGTCTCGCCTGGGATGCCCCGTCGCGCCGGAGTTTCGCAGGGGGCTCGATTGGGGAATTTTTCTCCGAGAGACCTGTAAAACCCGGGAAATGGTTTCCCGCCTGCACGCCTTGCGGGCCTGCGCCTTCGACCACCCGGCCGCCTTTCCGACGCGCGATCCTTTTGCGCCGCGTCGCCGGCGGGCGCTGGGGGTGCAGCTGCCCGGGTCAAACGAGGCGGCAGCCAGGTCTTCCCGATGCGATCCCCGGAATACCCGTTTCGGCCGAAACGGGGGCGGATCCCGTTTCGGTCATCTCCCCGGGCATGGTGCAACTCTTGGCAGAGCTGCCGGTCGCCACCCGGGATCGTCAGGGGCTCGCGACAGGCGCGCGCCCGGCTCGACCTCTATCTTGCGCTCAGCGCCTGCGAGATTCGGGCCATGAAGCGAAGTGCATCCTGGGTTCCGGGCTCGCTCATCAGCCGCACCGCCCCGCCCAGGCCGCCCTTCGACGGCGTACCGGCGCCCGCCTCGCGCGCCGATGCCACCGCCTCCAGCAGAGCCGCAAGCGTGTCCTGGATATCCGGCCGTTCCAGAAGGCCGATCAGCCGCAGGAATCCCTCCGACCGCGTCAGCCGGTCGACCAGCACCATGGACTCCGCCGCGACCCGCGCAAGCCGGCCGATCATGTCGTCGGTCAGCGCGTCCTGCGCCGAGGCCACGAGCCGGGCCAGCTGCACCACGAGATCCAGGTCGCCATTCTCGATGAAGGCCTCCAGAGCCGGCAGCCCCCGCGCGATGCCGGATCGCTGGGCGCGATCGAGCATGTCGAGCCCGCCGGCAGCGGTGGCGGCAAGCCGGCCCACCATCTCGTCGCTCAGCGCGTCCTGCGCCGAGCCCATGACCCGCGCCAGCTGGACGAGATTGTCCATGTCGCCGTTCTCGACCAGCTGCGCGATCGCCGGCAGCGCCCTGGCCACGCCCGCGCGGTTGGCGCGGTCGAGCATGTCGAGCCCGCCCGCCGCGGTGGCGGCAAGCCGGCCCACCATCTCGTCATTCAGCGCGTCCTGGGCCGAGCCGACGAGCCGCGCAAGATGGACCAGGTTGTCGAGATCGCCGTTGGCGACGAGTTCGTTCACCAGTTCCTCGGCGCGTCCCCGGGTCTCGTCCGCCGGGGAGGTTTCTGCGCTTTGTGCCATGACACCCCCCTTCAGAGAAGACCGCGCGCCGAGGCCCAGTAGAGCTGGTTGTAGGCCATCTTGAACCAGTGCACCGCCTTGTTGGGCGCCTTCGGCGCGGGCGGGTTGTTGTAGTCGAACATGGCATAGGTGGCGCGGTCCTTGCCGGCCTCGATGAAGCAGAACACCTTGCCGTCATAGTCGCGCACCGGCTCGCCGAACTTCATGAGCGCGGCGAGGTTCTCGGCCAACGCCTCGGCCTCGAAATGGGCGGTGGAACCCGCTTTCGATATCGGCAGGTTGGTGGTGTCGCCGATCACATAGACATTGTCGCGGCCTTCCATCTTCAGGCTCAGCCGGTCGGTCGGGATGAAGCCGTTGGCGCCGAGATTGTTGTCCTCGATCACCTGCATGCCCTTGTGGGGCGGCACGGAGATCAGCAGGTCGCTTTCCAGCTTCTCGCCTTCCTCGGTGTGCACGACGCCCTCGCCGTCCACCTCGCTGATGTTGAACAGCGTCGTGGTCTGAATGCCCATCCTGGCGAATTCGCGCTCGGCCCATTTGCCAACGGGCTCCAGCGAGTGGAGCCGGCCGATCGGATAGGTGTAGTGGAACTGCACCTTGTCGGCGATGCCCCTGTCCTTGAAATAGTCGTGCAGGACGAAGGTCACCTCGAGCGGGATCATCGGGCATTTGTGCGGCACGCCGACCACGATGCCGACCTTGCCGCCCTTGAACTCACGCACCCGCCGCCACATCTCCAGCGCGTTCTGCTCGGTGTAGCAGTTGACCGAATGCTCGGCGAGGCCGGGAACGGTTTCGGGGGCGGCGCGGCTGCCGGTGGCGATCACCAGCTGGTCGTAGCCATGGCTCTTGCCGGATTTGGTCACGACCCGGTTGTTGTCGAGATCGAAGGTCACCGCCGGATCGACATGGAACTCGATCTCGGGCTCCAGAAGGCTGGCCTGGTCGCGGTAAAGCTCGTCGGGCGCCATGCGGCCGATCGAAGTGTAGAGAAGCCCGGGCTGATACATGTGCTGGTCGGAAGCCGACAGCATGGTGATCTGGGCCTTGCCGCTGCGCAGCTCCCTTCCCAGCCTGCGGGCCAGGTTGTTGGCCAGAATCGTGCCCCCCATACCACCGCCGACGATCAAGGTCTTCATTGCGTCTTTCTCCTCTCTCCCGTTGGTTAGCGATCGTCTTCGTTTTCAGACCGCGCGTCCCTGCCTGGCGCGCGGTATCCTCCCTGCCCGCTGCCGTCCGGGCGCGGCGGCTATTTCGCCTTCCTCACCACCACATGCCAGACATCGCCCTGTTGCGTGGTTTCCACCATCTCGTGACCGACCTTGTTGATCCATTCGGGAATGTCCGATGCCGAGCCCTCGTCGGTGGACAGCACCTCCAGCTCGTCGCCCACCTCGATCTGCTTCATGGCCGCGATCAGCTCCATCAGCGGGCCCGGACAATAGGTGCCCCGCGCGTCGATTACCTTGCGCTCTGCCATCGGATCGGTTCCCCTCAATAGCTCCAGCACTGGCCGCCCTCGGCCACGCTGAGAAACTTGGTCAGTCCCATCGGTTCGGCGAGGAAGGGCAGCAGCTCGTCGCGCTTCACCGCCATGACATCCATCGCCATCGAACAGGGATGAATCTTCGCGTCGCCCAGATCGGCAGCCTGTTCGAAGAGCTCCAGGAACGGCGGCAGGTTCTTGCCCTCCATCAGCTGCCCGAAGGATCCTTCGTTGGCCAGCGGCGTTTCACGTTCCGCGATGAAATGGGGCAGCGCGTTCATCGACAGGAAAACCGTCACGTCGAAGCCGCTGACAGCGGCGACAGAGGCGGCCATCGCCGCGAACTGCAACCGCTCCCGCTCGCCCGAGAGCACCGTGATACTGACCTTCGACATGAATCCTCCTCTGTCGTCTCGCGCCCGGCCGCCCGCGGGTGCCGGCAGCGGTCTGCCTTTCACGCGCGCACGACAGGCCTGCCGGCCGCGATCACCCAGCCTTGCCGCACGAACGCCTTCCGGTTAACGGACTATCAAATCCCGAGACAATCGTCTACCTTTTGAGACAGAAAAACCGGAACAAGGCATCACGTGACTGGACTGACATGCATCTGGACCGCCTGATAACGCTTCTGGAACTCATCGCCACCGCCGGACGGCCGGTCTCGGTGGCCGAGGCACAGCGGGCGACCGGCCTGCCGCGGCCCACCTGCTACCGGCTGCTGCAGACCCTCGCCGATCACCGGCTGATCGAAAGCCCTAATGGCGACGGGCGCTATCTGATCGGGGATCGGCTCATCCGCATCGCGCTGCTGGGAAACTCGGATGCCGATGTACGCCAGGCCGCGGCGCCCTTGTTGCGCAAGACCGCCGCGGCGCTTGGGGACTCGGTGTTCCTGTCGCGGCTGCGGGGGGGCGATGTGGAGATCATCCATGTCGAGACGCCGGAGGACCCCGCGCGCCCCTTCTTCCATCCGGGGCTGGGACGGCGTCCCCTCCATGCCTGTTCCTGCGCCAAGGTCATCGCCGCTTTCGCCGAGCCCGAATTCCAGCAGCAGCTGCTCAACGACGATCTGGCGCGCTTCACCGAGCACACCAAGACCACGCCCGATGAAATCCGCGGCGAGCTGGATGCGATCGTCCGCCGCGGCTATGCCGAGTGCAAGCAGGAGATCGAGATGGGGGTGGTCAGCGTGGCCGCGCCGGTGCGCATCGGCAATGTGGGCGTGACCTTCTCGGTCGGCGCAATCGGGCCGGTGCGCAAGTTTTCAGACCGCTACTGCGCGAAGGTGGGCAAAGAGCTGATGGAGCTCTCGCGCGAGGTCAGCGGCGCCATCCAGCTGTGCACCCTGCCCGAGCGGTAGGAGGCCGCCGCCTTCCCGCCTCTACTTCGCGCGGCCCTTGACCCCGGCCCGGTCGGATCTCGCGGATTGGCAGCGGCGTCCTCGGCGCCGGCTTCACCTGGAAGCAATCGCGCAGATCGCGGCGAGGTGTCGGCACATGTTCGGGAATCGTACCGGTCGGTGCCGGACGCTCTCGGCCTCGCCTGCAGTGCTGTTCTCGGCCGGAGCCGTGGCAGGACGGGCTGGCCCGACCTGCAACCATCGGCCCCTCGGGATCGAGCCCGTGGAAGACAGGTGAAAGATGCAGGCAATCCCGAGAGCAGCGACTTCCGCTCAACTTCTTGGATCTGTTGGTGCCGGCAGAGGGACTCGAACCCCCGACCCCGAGATTACAAATCACGTGCTCTACCAGCTGAGCTATGCCGGCACCGGATGAGCCGGGCGCGCGGCGCCCCTGCGGTCGCCCCGGGCCCGGGCCGCGCGGAACCGGTAGCCCGAAACGGCGGCGTCCTCAAGCCCTGCGCGACCGTGCCGGCCGCGCCCGGATGGCCGGACCACCGTCCCGAATGCGGATTTCAGTTCGCCGCCAGCCGCGCCTCGGCGGCGCGGAGCTCCTCGGCCAGACGTTCCGCCTCCACCCGCCGCAGCCGGGTGAAGCGGGCCAGCGCCAGATAGGTCACCGGGGTGAGGAACAGCGTGGCGAGCGTGGCCAGCCCCAGCCCGCCGACCACCACCCAGCCCAGCGCCTCGCGCGCCTCGGCACCCGCGCCGGATGACAGCACCAGCGGCAGCCCGCCCAGCACGGTGGAGACCGCCGTCATTACCACCGGGCGCAGCCGGATCAGGCTCGCCGCCTCGATCGCCTCGCGCAGGCCCAGCCCGCGCTCGCGCAGCTGGTTGGCGAATTCCACGATCAGGATGCCGTTCTTGGCCATCACGCCCACCAGCAGGACGAGGCCGATCTGGCTGTAGACATTGAGCGAGCCGCCCGTCAGCGCGATGGCGAAGACGGCGCAGGCCACGCCCAGCGGCACGGTCAGGATGATGATGAGCGCGGCCAGGAAGCTTTCGAACTGCGCCGCCAGCACCAGCACCACCACGATCAGGGCCATGGCAAAGGTCAGCATCAGGCCCTGCGCCGTGTCGCCCAGAGCCGCCGCCTCGGCCAGCGGCAACAGGCGCGTGCCCTGCGGCAGCACCTCGCCGGCCAGCCGCTCGGCCTCGGCCAGCGCCGCCTGCAGCGCAAAGCCCGGGGTGAGCCCGGCGGCGATGCGGACGGCGCGCAGCCCTTCCTCGCGGTCAAGGCTCGCGGGCGCTGCCGCTTCACGCAGCGTGGCGATGGCCGACATCGGCACGATGCGCCCGCCATCGGTGCGCAGCAGGATGTTTTCCAGATCGGACGGATCGTCGATCGGCGTGGCGGTGGCGATCAGCCGGATCGGTGCGGAGCTGCCGCCGCGATGGACGGTGCCAAGCTCGCGCCCGTCGAGCACCGACTGCACGGCGCGGGCCAGCCCGGTGACATCGATGCCGAGATCGGCGGCGCGCGCGCGATCGATGCGCACGGTCAGCTGCGGCAGGTTCTGATCGACGGTCAGGCGGACATCGCCGAAGCGCGCATCCTGTTGCATGCGCGCGATCAGCGCGCCCGCCGCCTCGGTCAGCCGCGCATAGTCCTGACCGGCCACCGCGATCTGCAGCCCGCGCCCGCCGCCGCGTATGTGCAGGCTGTTGGGCTGGATGGGAAAGGCGCGCACCCCGGGCAGGCGAGCGAGCCGGCCGGCCAGCTCGCCGGCGATGGCGGCCTGATCGCGATCCCGCGCCTGCCACGGCGCCAGCCGCACCACCACGAAGCCGCGATTGGCCCCGGCATAGCCGGAGAAGGTATAGATCATCTCCGCCTCGCCGCGGTCGCGGAACCCGCCAAGGATCGACTCGATCCGGCGCATCTGCGCATCGGTATAGGCGTGGCTGACCCCGGGCGCGGTAGAGACCGAGACCAGCAGGAGCGCGCGGTCCTCGGGCGGGGTGATGGCGCGCGGCAGCCCGCGCCAGCCCGGCCAGGCGGCGGCAGCGACGAGGAGCGCGAGGATGACGGTCACGACCGGCGCGCCGAGGGCGGCGCGCAGAAGCGCCGCGTAAAGCCCGCCGAGCATCCGGCCGATACCGGCCGCAAACCGCGCGGCCGGACCCTGCCGCACGCCCGCGCCGGGCTGGGCGGGAAGGATGCGCGCGGCCATCACCGGGCAGAGCGTCAGCGTGACCACCGAGGAAATCGCCACCGCGATCGCCAGCACGAAGCCGAATTCGCGGAACAGCCCGCCCGCCTGCCCGGGCAGGAACGAGATCGGCACGAACACCGCCGCCAGCGTGGCGGTGGTGGCGATGACGGCGAAGAAGACCTCGCGCACGCCGACCAGCGCGGCGGCACGCGGCCCCAGCCCCATCGCGCGGCGGCGCGAGACGTTTTCCAGCACCACGATGGCGTCGTCCACCACCATGCCGGTGGCCAGCACCAGCGCCAGCAGGGTGAGGATGTTGACCGAGAAGCCGGCCAGATAGATGCCACCGAATGTGCCCAGCAGCGCCACCGGCATGGTCACCGCCGGGATCAGCACCGCGCGCAGGCTGCGCAGGAAGATCAGGATCACTCCGATCACGATCAGGGTGGCAATGAAGATGGCGCCGACCACCTCGCCGATGGCGCCGCGCACGAAGATGGCGTCGTCGCTGCCGATGCGGATCGACACGCCCGGCGGCAGCAGAGGCACGATGCGTGCGACCTCGGCCCGCACCGCGCGCGAGATCTCCAGCGTGTTGGAGCCGGCCTGGGCGATGATGTTGAGCCCGACCGCCGGCAGCGCATTGGCGCGCGAGGTGTAGCCGCTCAGATCGGCGGCGTAGAACACCCGCGACACGTCCTCCAGCCGGGTGCGTTCGTCGAGCGACAGCGCGGCGAATTCCTCCGCCTCGCGCAGGGTGCTGTCGGTGCGCACCGCAAGCTCGGCATCGCGGCTGCGCAGCCGGCCGGCCGGGATCTCGCCGGTGACCCCCGCGATGAGGCGCGCGACATCGGCGACATCCAGCCCGCGCGCCGCCAGCGCCGCCGGATCGACATCGACATAGAGCACCTCGCCCCGGTCCCCGCGCAGCTGCACATCGGCGACGCCGGCGATGCCGGACAGCCGCTCGGCGACCTCGTCGCGGGCGATGCGGGTGAGTTCCTGGATCGGCACGCTGTCGGCGGTGACCGCCAGCCGCATTACCGGATCGGCATCGGCATCGGCCTTGACGATCACCGGATCCTCGGCCTCTTCGGGCAGATCGTTGCGGATCCGCGCCACCGAGTCGCGCAGATCGTTGGCCGCGGCGGCGAGATCGACGGTATCGGCAAATTCCACCACCACCCGGCTGCGCCCGAAGCGCGACGAGGATGACAGGCTGGCCACGCCCGGCACCCGGGTCGCCGCCGCCTCGATGCGATCGGTGATCTCGGTATCCACGGTCTCGGCCGAGGCGCCGGGATAGGCGGTGGTGACGGTCACCACCGGGCGGTCGATATCGGGCAGCTCGCGGATCTCGACGCCGATCAGCGCGGCGAGCCCCGCAACCACGATCAGCAGGTTGATGACCAGCGCCAGCACCGGACGGCGCAGGAACAGGCCGGTGAACCGCCCTGCCCCGTCATCGAGCCCCGGCGGCAGGGTGCGGCTGGCCGCATCCATGCGGGCCTCGGCGGCACCGGGCTGCGGGTCGCGCGTCATGACCGGCCGGGATCAGTGGCGGCCTCGGCCAGTTCCGCACCCGGGCGGACGCGGTGCAGACCCTCGACCACAACCCGCTCGCCCGGCGCCAGCGCGCCGTCGACGAGCACCAGCGGCCCGCGGCGTTCGACCAGCGTCACCGGCACCCGCACCGCCCGGCCCTCGCGCACCGCCCAGACATGGGCGCCCTCGGCGCTCCATTGCAGCGCCATCACCGGCACGCCGACATGCTGCCGGCCGGGAAAGCGCAGGGTGACCGAGAAGGAATAGCCCGGCCGCAGCAGATCGTCATGGTTGGGAATGGCCGCGCGCAGCTCCAGCGTGCGGCTTTTCGGGTCGATGCGGTTGTCGATGGCCACGATGGTGCCGGTGAAGCGCCTGCCGGGCCAGACCACGGTTTCGGCCTCCACCGTCTGGCCCAGCCTGATCTGGGCGGCAAAGCGTTCGGGCACCACCAGCTCGATGCCCAGCCGCGAGCGGTCGTCGATCACCGCGATCGGGGTGTCGGGGCGGGCCATGTCGCCGACCTCGAGCTGCGCCAGACCCAGCACGCCGGCAAAGGGTGCGCGCACCAGCCGGCGTTCGAGGGCGAGCCTGGCCTCGCGCAGATCGAGCAGCGCGGTGTCGCGGGCGCGCAGCGCGGCATCGAGCGTGACCCGGGCGGTGGCGTTGCGCCCCGCCAGCCGGGTCTGACGTTCCAGCGCATCGCTTGCCGCCTGCAGCGCCAGCTCGGCCCGGGCCAGTGCGATGTCCTCGGCCTCGTGATCGAGCGCGGCGAGGACATGGCCCTTCTCGACCCGCTCGCCCGGCACGAAGCCGATCTCGGTCACCACGCCTGCCGCCTGCGGGTAGAGCGTCACCGAGCGCAGCGCGCGCCCGGTGCCGATGGTGCGCAGCTCGGTGGCGGCCAGCGCCGTCTCGGCCCGCGCCATCACCACGGTGACCGGGCCGCCGGGCCCGGCATGCCGCGGCCGGTCGGGTTCGATGGAGGCGAGCGCGAGCGGCGATGCGTCGAGGCCCAGCCGGCCGAGGAGCCCGCGGACCTCGCCGCTGAGCGCGGCGGCGCCGAGCGTCGCGACACCCAGAAGGACAGCAGACACCACGATCTGCCGCAAGGGTGACATGCCAGACTTCTCCCCGCACAGAACGGAGCAATCCTATCGGAACATGGTGCAGCGCGGCAAGTGGGGCCGGCGATGCACCCTCACATCTGCGCGAGCGTCCCGTGACGGCGGCCCATCAGCACGAGCGGCAGGATGCCCAGCACCACCACCACCAGCGCCGGCGGCGCGGCGAGATCGAGCCGCTCCAGCGAGGCCTGGTTGTAGGTCAGCGTGGCCAGCGTGTCGAAGTTGAACGGGCGCAGGATCAGCGTCGCCGGCAGCTCCTTGGCCGCATCGACGAAGATCACCAGCCCCGCGGTCAGGATCGAGCTGCGCATCAGCGGCAGATGGATCTCGCTCAGCACCCGGCGCGGCGTGCGGCCGAGCGAGCGCGCGGCCATGTCCATCGACGGGCTGACCCGGCCCAGCGCGCTGTCCATGGCGCCCTGGGCCACGGCGAAGAAGCGCACGAGATAGGCCAGAACGACCGCCGCCGCCGATCCGGTGATGACCAGCCCCGGATCCCAGCCGGTCAGGGCCAGAACCGCGTCGGCGGCAGCATTGTCGAGCGCGGCGAAGGGGATCAGCACGCCGAGCGCGACCACCGCCCCGGGCGCGGCATAGCCGAGCTGGGTCAGCGGGGTCAGCGCCCGCAGCAGCCGGTGGCGGCTGAGGCGGGCGCCATAGGCGAGCACCAGCCCCGCGGCCAGCGCCAGCACCGCGGTTGCCCCCGACAGCACCAGCGTGTGCAGCCCGGCGCGCCACAGCGCCGCCCCGGCGAAGAGATCCGCCCTGCCGAGTACATGGGACAGCATCACAGAAACGGGCAGCACGAAGCCGATCAGGATCGGGATCAGGCACAGCGCACAGGCAAGCCAGCCGGTCAGGGGCCGGAGCGCCTCTCGCATCGGCGGGCGGAACTGGCGGGCGGTGTTGTGAAATCGGCGCCGGGCGCGGCCCGCGCGCTCGATCATGAGAAGCCCCAGGATCACCGCGAGGCTGACACAGGCGATCTGCGCCGCGCCGCCGGCATTGCCGCCCTCCAGCCAGACCGAGAAGATGCCGGTGGTCAGCGTCTGCACCGCGAAATAGTCGACGGCGCCGAAATCGTTCAGCGTCTCCATCATCGCCACGGCGGTGCCGATGACGATGGCCGGGCGGGCGAGCGGCAGCGAGACGCGCAGGAAGCTGCGCCACGGCCCGCAGCCCAGCGTGCGCGCGACATCGAGCGCACCGGCCGACTGCTCGCGGAAGGCCGCGCGGGCCAGCAGATAGACATATGGATAAAGCGCGAATCCCAGAACGATGCCGGCCGACCAGAAGGAGCGGATTTCCGGAAACCAGTAGTCGCGCGCGCTGTGCCAGCCGAACAGGCCGCGCAGCCCGGTCTGCACCGGGCCGGCATATTCGAGCAGGTCCACCAGCGCGTAGGCGGCGATATAGGCCGGCACCGCCAGCGGCGCGAACAGCAGCCCCTCCAGGAGCCGGCGAAAGGGAAAATCGGTCATCACCACCAGCCAGGCCGCGCCGGTGCCGATGGCGGCGCTGATCGTCCCGACCAGCGCCATCAGCCCCAGCGAGTTGCCCAGATAGCGCGGCAGGGTGGTCGAGATCAGATGCGGCCAGATGTTCTCGCGCGGGAAGAAGGCGATGCCGATGACGGCGACCAGCGGCACCGCCACGATCAGCGCGATGACCAGCGCACCGACGGTCCAGCCGTCCCAACCCGCGCGCAGGGGATGCGCGCCATGGGCCACCCTTTCCTGGGGAACGTGCCGGGTCATCGGCGGCCGGGCCGGCCGGCAACTCTCGGATTGAGTTGCGCGGTCCCGGGCGCGCGCCTGACCGCCGGTCGAGGGCATGCGGCCGCCCGGGTGGGCGAGAATGCGCCCGCCTGGGGGGTGAGGCCGCGAGCGCCATCGGTTCGAGTGAGTGGCCGAACGGGCGCATGCCCGGCTTCGCTGCGCGCGCCGGGCGGGCGAACCCCATCGGTCGCGACAGCTCGGGGCATGTAGTCCGCACGTTCCGGATCAGATGCGAATCGCTTCGCGGTCCGGTCGCCGCCCCTGAACGCGATGCACATCGGCCGGGCCGGGCCTACACGCCCAGCGCGTCGCGATAGAGCTGCAGCACCGCCTCTTCCTCCGACACTTCCTGCGGGTCCTTCTTGCGCAGCGCGATCAGCTTGCGCATGGCGCGGGTGTCATAGCCGCGCGCCCTGGCCTCGGCCATCACCTCCTTCTGCAGATCGGCGATGTCCTTCTTCTCCGCCTCCAGACGCTCGTAGCGCTCCACGAACTGGCGCAGCTCGTCGGCCGCGACGCGGTAGCTCGAGCGCTCCCCGCTCTCTTCCATCACCTCGGTGTCGTTCATCGCCTGTGTCCTCATCAGCCTGCCCCGGGGCCATGGCTCTATCCGCCGCCCGGGTTTCGTGCAAGCACTTGCCGGGCGGACCCCGAGCGTATAGCGAGACGGCGCGCAGGGGGAGAGCGGAATGAGTCTGGTCATGATCGCGGGGCTGGTGGTGGCCGGGCTCGGCATTGCCGGGCTTCTGTGGTGCGTGGCCGAGGCGCGCCGCATCCGCGCCGGCGGCATGGATGCCGACACCCAGCGCCGCCGGCTGTCGCGGCTGGTGGGGATCAACCTTCTTGCCGTCACCACCGGGTTCATCGGCGCCGCCATCGTGGTGCTGGCGCTGATCCTGAAGTGACCGGTGCCCGACTTCACCCGCCGCCCAGCACCGACCGGCTCCACTCGATCATCTTCGCGGCCACCGCATCGGTCAGACCGGGGCTGCGGATGTCGCCCGCGATCACATGCGCCGATGGCGAATCGCCCGGGCCGGGCGTGACGTTGAACACCTCCGCCTTGCCGCCCCACTGCGCGGCGATCTCGGCGGTGCGGCTTTCATCGACCACCTGATCGTCGGGCGAGAAGACGAACAGAGCGGGCACCTTCAGGCTGGAAAAGTCGATCGCGTTGGCCGCCTTGACCGCGGTGCCCATCGGCACCAGCGCCTCGGCCGGATAGCACATGGTCCACCATTTCGCATGCGCCTCGCTGCCTGCCTCGAAGCAGCGTTCGGGGCCGGTGATCAGCGGCACGAAGCTGCGGGCGAAGGGCAGGGCCAGCAGTTCCGCCCCGGCCGCGCGGACCCGGAAATTGGGCGAGACGAAGATGACGCCGGCCACGCGCTCGGCCATCGCCGGGCTGGCGAGCGCCAGGGCCGCGAGCGTGCCGCCGGTGGAGGTGCCGATCACGATCACCTTCTCGCCGATGGCCCTGCCGACGGCCAGCGCCTCGGCCATGTCGTCGAGCCATCTGTCCGGAGTCGCCTCGGCCATGCCTGTGCCGTCCTTCAGCCCGTGACCGGTCAGCCTGGTGTAGAACAGGTTGGCGCCCAGCGCCGCGGCCAGCCGGTCGGGCACCGGCCGGATCTCCTGCAGCGTGGCCGAGAAGCCATGCACATAGACGATGGCAACCGGCGTCTTCTCGCCGGGGTTGCCGGCCCAGATCACCTGCTTTTCCGCCCCGGGGATGATGCCGGGCACCTGCGCCTCGCGCGCGGCCAGCCAGGCGTCGACATCGGTGCCCACCGCCACCTCGCGCGGGCGGTCGGGATGGATCGGATCGCGCGGGCCGAACAGCAGCGCGGCGACGGCGAGGATGGCGATGACGAAGACGACGGTGAGAAGGGTGCGGATCAGGCGGCGCATTGTCGGGACCTTTGGTGGCTGCGGTCGGGTGCGTCATATAACCTGAGGAGCCGGAATTGATCCATGCGTTCTGCGCGGGGGGGCACAGCCGCGGCGCCGGGAGGGGGCTAGAGCGTGTCGGGTTCAATCCGATTCACTCCATGCGCCAACGCGAGGGCAGGCGACCGCCCGGGTGGGCGCGAATGCGCCCGCCTGTTGGGCGGGCGGGCGCATGCCCGTGTCGCTTCGCGCCACGGGCGGGTGAGCCCGATTAAACTCGACAAGCTCTAAACGCTGTGGCGGGGAGGTTGAAGCGACCACCGTGCAATTCCGATCCCCTGATACCCGACGAATTCAGCCGTTCCGCCCGCAACACCCGCAGGGCGCGCATTCATGGCGCACGGTCACGCCTTGTCCCGCCTCCTTGCGATGGTGCGCCATGAATGCGCACCCTACCGCGATGCCGATGACTGGAAGAGACCCCGGCGAAACTCCACTGGCCAGACCCGGGCGTCTCGCTCGGGCGCCACGAAATTGTGGCGCCGGCTAGGCTCAGGCCTCATAACCAGAATATGACGGTGGCTGCAATGCAGATGGCGCTCATACAGGCATGGGCGCTTCGGTCGTAGCGGGTTGCGATACGCCGCCAATCCTTGAGGCGCCCGAACATCCGCTCGATCAGGTTC
>RFIR01000287.1 GCA_003695135.1 Alphaproteobacteria bacterium
GATGTCGCATTCGCCGGCCCAGACCGCCTTGACCTGCGCGCGGTCATTGCCCTGCGGCTTGCGGGCGAGATTGGCCTTGAGCCCGGCAAGCCATGCCTCGGTCGCCTGCTCGCCATGATGGACCAGATAGGCCGCGACCAGCCCGATGGTATAGGAATGGGTGCCCGACCGGGTGCAGATGCGCCCCTTCCATTCCGGTGCCGCGAGGCCCTCATAGGTCAGGCGCGTGCCCTCCGGCACCCGGTCGCGCGCGGCATAGACCACTCGCGCCCGCGCCGACAGCCCGAACCACAGCCCTTCGGGGTGGCGGAACTCGGCCGGGATGTTGGCTTCCAGCACCGGCGACTTCACCGGCTGGACGACATCGGCCTGAACCAGCGCATCGAGCCGGCCGACATCGACCGTCATCACCAGATCGGCCGGGCTGCGCCGGCCTTCGGCCACCAGCCGTTCGACGAGCCCCTTGTCGAGGTGGACGACATTGACGGTGATGCCGGTCTCGGCGGTGAATGCATCGGTCAGCGGCGCCAGCAGCTCGGGCTGGCGGTAGGAGTAGATGTTGACTTCCTCGGCCAGCGCGGACGGGCCGGTCAGGGCCAGACCGAAGGCGGCGGCCATCGGCAGCATGAAGCGGTTCATGGTGTCGGTATCCTTGTGATTGCGTGGTGATTCGACCCTGAGACTATGCCCGAGTATTTTTGTCAGATCAATAGGTGACCAATTGAATCAATTATCCGTGTCGTCCCTCTCCGGACCCCGAGTCCCGCGCCGCGTTGTCCTCGGCCCGAACCTCGTTCCAGATCGCGTCCATCTCCTCCAGCGTCGCCTCCTGCAGGCTGCGGCCCCGGGCGGCCAGACGGTCCTCGATGGCGGCGAAGCGGCGGGCGAACTTGGCGTTGGCACGCCGCAGCGCGGCTTCGGGGTCGATGTCGAGATGGCGCGCGAGATTGGCCATGACGAACAGGATGTCGCCGAACTCGTCCTCCAGCGCATCCGCATCCCGCGCCTGCCGCGCCTGTTCCAGCTCGCCGATCTCCTCGGCCAGCTTGTCGAGCACCTGGCTCGTCTCGGGCCAGTCGAAGCCGACCCGCGCGGCGCGGCGCTGCAGCTTGACCGCGCGGGTAAGCGCCGGCAGGCCCAGCGCCACCCCGTCGAGCGTGCGCGCGGCCCCGCGTTCGGCCGCCTTCTGCGCCTCCCAGTCGCGTGTCTGCTGCGCCGCCGTCTTCACCCCGGCCTCGGCGCCGAAGACGTGCGGGTGGCGCGCGATCATCTTGTCGCAGATCGCACCGATCACATCGTCGAGATCGAAGAGCCCCGCCTCGGCCGCCATCTGCGCGTGATAGACCACCTGCAGCATCAGATCGCCCAGCTCGCCCGGCAGCTCGTCCCAGGCCCGGCGGGCGATGGCGTCGGCGACCTCATGCGCCTCCTCGATCGTGTAGGGGGCGATGGAATCGAAATCCTGCTCCAGATCCCACGGGCAGCCGCCTTCGGGCGCGCGCAGGCGGCGCATGATCTCCTCCAGCCGTTCGAGACCGGCGTCCCGGTCGTGGACGAGGGCATCGGATTGCGGGCGGGGCAGGGGGGCGGTCCGGGTCATGGCGGCAAACTAGGCGCAGTGGGCACGCACGGCAATGTCGGTTGACCCCGTTGCCGGGCCGGGATTTTATGCCGCGGTCCCGCAGCAGGAGGTCCCGCATGCCCGTCATCAACCGCATCGCCGAGTTTCATCCCGAGATCACCGAATGGCGCCGGCACATTCATGCCAATCCCGAGCTGCTGTTCGACACGCACAAGACCGCCGCATTTGTCGCGGCCAAGCTGCGCGAGTTCGGCTGCGACGAGGTGGTCGAGGGCATCGGGCGTACCGGCGTGGTCGGGCTGATCCGCGGCCGCGCGAACGGTTCGGGCAAGGTGGTGGGGCTGCGTGCGGACATGGATGCGCTGCCGATCCAGGAACGGCGCGACCTGCCCTACAAGTCGCAAAACCCCGGCGTGATGCATGCCTGCGGCCATGACGGGCATACCGCGATGCTGCTGGGAGCGGCGCGTTACCTCGCCGAGACGCGCAATTTCGACGGTGCGGTGGCGGTGATCTTCCAGCCGGCCGAGGAAGGCGGCGGCGGCGGCAAGGTGATGGTCGACGAGGGCATGATGGAGCGCTTCGGCATCCAGGAAGTCTACGGCATGCACAACTGGCCCGGCGCTCCGGAAGGCATGGTGATGATGCGCGAAGGCCCGCTGATGGCGGCGGCCGATACCTTCGACATCACCGTGACCGGGCATGGCGCCCATGCCGCCAAGCCCCATGACGGCTTCGATCCGATCCTGGCGGGCTCGCTGATGGTCGCCTCGCTGCAGCAGCTGTCGTCCCGCAATACCGATCCGCTCGATTCGCTGGTGGTCTCGGTGACCAAGTTCCACGCCGGAACCGCGCACAACATCATCCCCGAACAGGCCGAGCTTTCCGGCACGGTGCGCACGCTGAAGGACGAGACGCGCGCCATGGCCGAGGCACGCATCCGCGCCGTGGCCGAGGGCGTGGCCGCAGCCCATGGCTGCACGGTGC
>RFIR01000288.1 GCA_003695135.1 Alphaproteobacteria bacterium
AAAGGAACACCATGCCCAGCCCGACCAGTGCCCGCCCCGACTGCCGGACGCTGCGCTGGCTGAAGCGAAGGAACAGCGTCGCGCCCACCAGCAAGAGCAGCGGCGGCAGCCAGTCGGCCCGCAACAGCAGGATCTGCGAGGCGATGGCCGAGCCGAGATCGGCGCCGAGCATGATGGCCAGCCCCGCCGCCGCGGCCAGCCCGCCCGAGACGGTGAAGCCTGCGACCACCAGCGCCACCGCCGTGGAGCTTTGCATTAGCGTCGCAGCTGCCGTGCCGGCGAGCGCGGCCAGGGGGCGCGAGGATTCCGAACGGCGCAGTATCAGGCGCAGCTGCGGCATGAATCCGCGCTCGATCCCCGTCCTGATCAGACGGATCGACCAGATCAGCAGTGCAGCCGCGCCTGCCAGATGGAGCAGGAACAGTACCATCCTCTATCCGTTCTCGGCCTGCCAGCGACATGCGGCCGGTGGAAGGTCATTCTCGATGCCGGTCGTCACCGTGCCGGCAGTTTGACCCGGTCTTCGGTTCTTGTCGCCGTGTTCTGTACGGCAGGGTGTGAATCTTTCAATATGATCATTATAGGACTGCAAAAGCAACAGGGCGGCATCACCAGGCCGTGCGCAACCTCGGCACGGCTCCATCGTTTCTTCACGCCGCGCGCAACGGCAGCAGGATCGAGACGATGGCGCCCCCGGGCGAGCTTCGGATATCGAGCCCGCCCCCCATCTGCCGCGCAAAGCCGGCCACCATGGACAGACCCAGCCCCGAACCCTGGCCGACCGGCTTGGTGGTGAAGAAAGGTTCGACGACCCGGTCGCGGATGTCCTCGGCGATGCCGGTGCCGGTATCGCTGACCGAGATCGAGACATAGCGCCCCGGCGGAAGATCCGATCCGTCGGGCAGGCTGCGCGGCGCCTCGATCGTCCGCATGCGGCAATCCAGCACCATCCGCCCCCCGCCCGGCATCGCGTCGCGGGCATTGATCATCAGATTGATGATCGCGGTCATCAGCTGTTCCTCGTCGGCCTCGATCCGCAGCGCGGGATCGGCGCAACGGAGCTCGATCCGCACCGATTCGGGGATCAGCCGCCGGCTCATCCGCGTGAGGCCATCCAGGAAATCCCCGACCGCAAAGACCGACTTGTTCAGCGTGTCGCGCCGGGAATAGGCCAGCATCTTGCGCACCAGATCCGCCGCGCGCCTGCCGGCCTGCCTTGCGTTGGCGACGCATTCATCCTTCTCCTGCCGCGTGTCGATCTCGTCATAGAGATCGAGATTGCCCAGAACCGCGGTGAGAATGTTGTTGAAGTCATGCGCCAGCCCGCCGGTGAGCTGGCCGATCGCCTCCATCTTCTGGGCCTGGACCGATCGCCTTGCCGCCTCCTCCGCCTGCAGCCGCCGCCTGCGCACGACCAAAATGGTGCCGGCGAGATATCCCACCATGCCCAGGGCGCAGATCGTCATCACGACCCGGGCGAGCATCGAGTCGATCCTGGCGTAGGTCTCGACCAGCGTCAGGATCACGGTGAATGCGACGATCGCGATCTGGCCCAGGACGACGAACAGCATGCTGTCGGCGCGCAGGATGAGATAGACGAAAAGGCTGGCCAGCCCGGCCCCGCCCGAAATGCGCAACGCCTCGTCATCCTGCAGGACCAGCAGTCCCGGCAGCCAGATGTATGACGACATCAAGACCAGAAACATCAGACCGGCCAGAACCGTTTCGTGCCTCTTCACCTCGGGCCCGCGGCTGGTGAGGTAGAGATAGTAGAGCCCGTGCAGCACGAAGAAGATTCCCAGCCATGCCCAGGCCAGCCGCCAGCCCGTATAGAGATTGAGCGCGATGCCGGCGGCGGCGATCGCGGCAAATCTGAAGGTGATTTCGGCAGGCACGCCGTATTCGAGCTGATAGAGCCGGTCGATTTCCCGCCTGTCATCCATCGCGGCCGCCTTCCGCTCCGGCCAGCTCAACGCCTGCATGTCCGGTGAACGGGCGCCCGGCGAAGACGGGGCCGGGCGGCGCAGGCGAGGGATGGGACCGGCGTACGCACAGCGAGGCCGGCCTAGTCGAGAATCTGCGGCAGCAGCATCTCTGCCGCATCGGCGGGCGAGGTCAGCTCGGCCGGATTCTGGCCGGGGTGGAAGCGGGCGCGCAGCGCGGTCGGCATCGGCGGGGGGGTGATCAGCCGGACCTGGGGCGGCAGCCGCTCGTGCTCGGCGGCATAGGCCTCGACCAGCGCCCGCATCGCCGCCTTCGAGGCGGCATAGGCGCCGTGGAACTTGCCCGCCGCCGGATCGTCGCAGAACACCGCTCGGCCGGCCGGTGCGGCCTTGAGCAGCCGGAAGGTGACCGCGATCAGCACCTGGGTCGCGGCGGCGTTGACGGCGAGGCTGCGCTCGAACTCCTCCGGCTCGATATGCTCGGCCGGTGCCAGGTTGGGCGCATGCGCGGCGCAATGGACCAGCAGATCGAGCCGGCCCCAGCGTTCGTGGATCGACAGGGCAAGCCGGGCCAGCCCGCCGGCATCGGTGATGTCGAGCGGCACCAGCGTCGCCTGGCGGCCGCCCGCGGCGCGGATCGCGTCGTCGAGATCCTCCAGCCCGCCCACCGTGCGCGCGAGCGCCACGATCCGGTGCCCGCGGCGGCCAAGCGCAAGCCCGAGCGCATATCCCAGCCCGCGCGAGGCGCCGGTGACGAGTGTGACGGGCGGATCAGCGTTCATGTCTGTTCCTTACCGCCGCGGGTTCCCGCGCGCCATCCCGCCCATTCCCGACCTCCGTGATCCGACGGACCAGATCGGCATGGGCGAGCAGCGCCGCCTCGCCGGCCGGGGTCAGCGCATAGACACCGCGTTCGACCCGCTCGAACCAGCCATGATGATTGCGCGCCATCATCCGGGTCGCAAGGGCAACGCCGCTGCCCGCCGCGACGGCTGCGCCACGTGCCGCGCCTGCGCGCGAAAGGAATTCGGCGCAGCGCAGCGCGTCCTGGCGATAGGCGGTGACGCGGCCGGCCGAAGCGGCGCTGCCACCGGTATTGGGATCGCCCTGGCGGCGCTCGAATTCGCGCAGCAACCGCTCCGCCTTCGCCCCGTTCAGCCGCGGCCGGTAGGGGCCGGGGTCGAGATGGGTCTCGACCAGCGGCGGCGATCCCGGCCGCAGGGTGATCAGCCCCAGCCCGAGCCGCCGGCACAGCCGCAGCACGTCCCGGCTGCGCGCGCGCCAGTCCCGGCCGCGCGGCACGGCAATGTAGACATGGGCGAAGACAGTCTGCCGCGCCACCGCCTGCAGCACCAGATTCAGCGTCAGCCGCAGCTTCATCTCCACGACGACGGGCGGTTCCGCGCCGCGGCGGGCGAGGATGTCGCAGGCGCCGATCTCGGCCTTCACCTCGTAGCCCTGGGCTTCGAGATGAGCCTTGAGCGGCGGATAGAGATCGGCCTCGCGCGCGAAACCGGCGGCTCGGTTCTCCGGGGATCTGCTGCGGGCGCGGGTCACGCCCCTGCTATCGGCCACGACGCGGCATGGGTCAAGCCGGGCCGAGGGGATCGGCAGCGCGAACCGCGCTCGCCCCGGCCACCCCTGAGAGGCGCGATTTCTATGCCCGCCCCGGACGGGTCCGGAAGCGGTCCTGCGGTCGGGGCCTTGCCGGGCGATCTGGTGCGGTCGAGAAGACTCGAACTTCCACGGGTGTTACCCCACAGCGACCTCAACGCTGCGCGTCTACCAATTCCGCCACGACCGCGAATGGTGAGCGGGCGTATAGCAACGCCCGCCCGCCTTGTGAAGCCCCGATCTGGCAGCCGGAAACGGTGGCTACTTGGACTTGACCGGTTTCTTGCCGAAGGTCGTCAGCGTGGTGGCCGGCCGGTCCTGCAGCGCATCGGCGGCGTCGACCGGCTCGCCCCGCATCCGCCGCGCCGCATCGCGCAGGAAGGCGGCGCGGTCGAGCCCGTCGACGAGCACGATGGGCTCGGTCCCGCTCTCCAGCGCTGCCGCGCTCAGATCATACCAGGACGCGGCCCGGCTGCGATTGGCGGCCACGCCGAAACCCTGCGCCAGATGCGCGGCAAGGATCTCGCCATAGCTCTGCTGGCCCACCGCGACCAGCGCCAGCGCCGCCGAGACCGCCATCTCGGCATTGTCGGTGTCATAGGCGTGGCCGAGGCAGATCTGCGCGGTCTGGGTCAGGCTGGCGATGCTGGCCCCGGTGCCCGCCGCCCAGTCGGCCAGCGGCCCGGTCATCGCCTCGGCCGGATCGGTGGCGAGCTTGACCGCGAAGGGCCTGAGCTCGGGCAGGAAGGTCTCGCAGGTGGCCTGGATCGTCTCGGCCGTCGCCCCCGGGACCGCTTCGACCAGCGCCCTGGAGGTGGCGATGGCCTCACTGTCGAGCAGGCAGAACTGCTCGCCCAGCGCATCTTCGCTGTCCTTCAGCGAGGAGGCCGGCAGCAGCCCGCCATTGGCCGCCGAGCGGATGCCGATCTCGGCGCAGAACTTGGCCATCGACAGGGTGGGCTTGTCGCTGCCGAACACCATGATACCGGGTTTTTCGGTCTCTGACGCGCTGTCCTCGGCGGTGGCCACCTCGGTGGTCTCGGCGCTCGCATCGCGGTGCGGCACCTCGTCGGCCGCCTCCAGATCGCTGCCCGGACGCGGCGCGACGGCATCCGAACTCGCCGCGGGCGCATCGCGACCCAGACGCTCGTCATTATAGGCGACCAGCAGGCCCGAGACCCCAATGCCTTCGCGCGCGATCAGGCGTTCGGTCTCCACCCCGCCGGCCAAGGCGCGGTTGTAGGAGGCAATGAGGAAGGCCCGCTCCGCCTCGGTCAGATGGCCGGTCACCGGAAAGTCGAGCAGGGCCTGATAGCGCCGGATCGCCGCACGCGACCGCCGGCCGAGCACGCCGTCGGGCGCGCCGGAGTTGAAACCGAAATAGTTCAGCGCCACCTGCACCTCGCGGTTCTGGGCGCGGGTAAAGCTGTCGATGCGCGGGCGCACCACCCGGGTCCGGGTGCGTTCGCGCACGATGACGCGGGTGCGTGGACGGGTGGCGTTGCGATGGATCTCGTTGCCGATGATCGTGCCGATCGTGCTGCCGATCAGCGCCTCGGCAAAGCCGCC
>RFIR01000289.1 GCA_003695135.1 Alphaproteobacteria bacterium
GACATGTGCGTGCAGACCCATGGCGGTTTCGGCTTTGCCGAGGAATTCGACATCGAGCGCAAGTTCCGCGAGACGAGGCTTTACCGGGTCGCGCCGATCTCGACCAACCTCATCCTCGCCTTCCTCGCCCAGAACGAGCTGGGCCTGCCCCGCAGCTACTGACGATGCACCGATGACGACCCTTTACATCGACGCCGACGCCTGCCCGGTGAAGGCCGAGGCCGAGCGGGTCGCGACCCGTCACGGCGTGCCGATGGTGCTGGTCTGCAATGGCGGGATCAGGCCGTCGCGAAACCCTCTCGTGACGCTCATGGCGGTGCCGGAGGGGCCGGATGCCGCTGACAAATGGATCGCCGATCGCTGCGGACCCGGCGATGTGGTGGTGACCTCGGACCTGCCGCTGGCCGATCGCTGCCTCAAGGCCGGGGCGGCCGTTCTCCAGCACAATGGCGAGGTGCTGAGCGCGGCCAATATCGGGCCGCGTCTGGCCATGCGCGATCTGATGGGCGACATCCGCTCCGCCAACCCCTTCCACCGCTCGGGCGGCGCCGGCTTTGCCAGATCGGACCGCGCGCGGTTCCTTCAGGAACTGGACCGGGTTCTGGCCGCCAGCCGGACGCCGCCCCCGCGATGATGCCCCGAACGTCCGTCACCCTCGCCCGGCTTTCCGACATCGCGCCCGACACGATCCTTGCCCACATGACCGACCCGCGCATCGCCGCGCATCTGCCGCTCCTTGCCGGAAGGTGGGACCGCGCCGCCGTCGCGGCCTTCGTGGCCGCCAAGGAATCGCGCTGGCAGCGCGATGGACTCGGTCACTGGGCCTTCCTGCGCGATGGCGACTATCTCGGCTGGGGCGGTTTCGAGAGGGAAGGCGAGGAATGGGATTTCGGCCTCGTCCTCAGGCCCGAGCATTTCGGGCAGGGGCCGCGCATCGCCCGCCAGCTGCTGCGTCTGGCCCGGACCGAACTGGGCATCGCCCGCGTCACCTTCCTGCTTGCGCCGACGCGCCGCCATCTGCGCGGTCTCGAACGCATTGGCGCCATCCGCATCGGGCCGGTCGAACATGCCGGGGAACGGTTCATCAAGTACCAGCTCGACACGGGCGGCGCCGGTGTGGGTCCGGGCAGGCTTGATCCCCGCACCCCGGCATGAAAATGGAATGACGGCCGCTCTGCCCCGGCGGCCCGGCGGGAGGGAGCGAAACCGATGCGCGCGCTGGAGGGATTGCTGGTCGTCTCGCTGGAACAGGCGGTGGCCGCGCCGCTCTGCACCGCAAGGCTGGCCGATGCCGGGGCGCGCGTCATCAAGGTCGAGCGGCCCGAGGGCGATTTCGCCCGCTTCTACGATCATCTGGCGCGCGGGCAGAGCGCCTATTTCGTCTGGCTCAATCGCGGCAAGGAATCGATCTGCCTCGATCTGCGCGATACAGACGACCGGAACCTGCTGCGCCGCATGATCGCGCGGGCCGACATTCTGGTGCAGAACCTCAAGCCCGGCGCGCTGGCCCGGCTGGGCATTTCGCGCAGGGCGCTGCGGCGCGCGCATCCGCGGCTGATCATCGCCTCGATCTCCGGCTTTCGCGAGGACGGCAGGCTGGCCGGCCGCAAGGCCTATGACCTGCTGATCCAGGCCGAGGCGGGGCTCGTCGAGGTAACCGGGACGCCCGAGGCGCCGGCGCGGGTCGGCGTCTCGGTCGTCGACATCGCCACCGGGCTGGCTGCCTATCAGGCAATACTGGAGGCGCTGATCCGCCGCGGGCAGACCGGCGAGGGCGCCGACATCCGCATCTCGATGTTCGATACCATCGCCGAATGGATGGCGGTGCCGCTGATGCAGCATGAAGGCGGGCGCAGCCCGGGCCGGGTCGGGGTCGCCCATCCTTCCATCGCGCCTTACGGTCTGTTCGCCGCATCCGACGGTGCGGTGCTGATCTCGGTCCAGAACGACCGCGAATGGGCGGTGCTGGCCGGGCAATTCATCGGCAGGCCGGAACTGGCGCGCGATGCCGATTTCGCCACCAATGCCGCGCGTGTGGCCAATCGCGAGCGCACCGATGCGCTGGTCGCCGCGGCGGTGGCCCGCCGCAGCCGGGCCGAGGCGTTCGCCGAGCTCGAAGCGCTCGGCATCGCCTTTGCCCAGGCCAGCACGCTGGACGATCTCGCCCGCCATCCCGAGCTGTCCCGCATCACCGTCCCCACGCCCGGCGGCGCGGTCTCGCTGCCGGCCCCGCCCGTCGGAGAGGGGCCTTTCGGCCCGGTCCCGGCGCTCGACGAACACGGGGCCGCGATCCGGCGGGAATTTGCCGGGTAAAGGCAGCCGGTTTGCGCGACCGGGTTGCGATCGGTCAGGGCAGGCAGTTTACAATCGCGCAGGCTCGTTTCATGTCAGGATCGTCAGGCAAGCAAGGGAGAACCGGAATGGCACGCAACCGGCGCCGCAACCCCAGCCGCTGCAGGGAGGTCTGAGCCATGGCCGGCAGCCACGTTCTGGCGATCGATCAGGGCACGACCTCGACCCGCGCGATCGTCTTCGATGCCGGGCTTCGCCCCGTCGCCTCGGCGCAGGAGGAATTCACCCAGCATTTCCCGGCCTCGGGCTGGGTCGAGCACGACCCCGAGGATCTGTGGTCCACCACCGTCTCGACCTGCCGGGCGGCGCTGGAGAGGGCCGGGATCGAGGCGGCGGCGCTGGCCGGGATCGGCATCACCAACCAGCGCGAGACCAGTGTGGTCTGGGAACGCGCCACCGGCAGGCCGCTGCACAATGCCATCGTCTGGCAGGACCGGCGCACGGCCGAAATCTGCGAAAGCTTGCGCGCGGAGGGGCAGGAGGCGATGGTGAGCGCCCGCACCGGGCTCTTGCTCGATCCCTATTTCTCCGGCACCAAGCTCAAATGGCTGCTCGACGAGATCCCCGGCGCCCGTGCCCGAGCCGCGCGTGGCGAGATCCTGTTCGGCACCGTCGACAGCTGGCTGGTCTGGCGCCTGACCGGCGGTCGGGTGCACGCCACCGACGCCACCAATGCCGCGCGCACCCTGCTTTACGACATCCGCGCTGGAGGCTGGAGCGAGGAGATCTGCGCGATGCTCGACATCCCCATGGCGATGCTGCCCGAGGTGCGCGACTGCGCCGCCGAGTTCGGCGAGACCGAGCCGGGGATCCTCGGCGCCGCGGTGCCGATCCGCGGCATTGCCGGCGATCAGCAGGCCGCCACGCTGGGCCAGGCCTGCTTCAAGCCGGGGATGCTGAAATCGACCTATGGCACCGGCTGCTTTGCCCTGCTCAACACCGGGGACACGCCTGTCGCCTCGAAGAACCGGCTCTTGACCACCATCGCCTACCAGCTCGATGGCAGGCCCACCTATGCGCTGGAGGGCTCGATCTTCATCGCCGGCGCCGTCGTCCAGTGGCTGCGCGACGGGCTGAAGATCATCGAACGCGCCGCCGATACCCAGGCGCTGGCCGAAGCCGCCGATCCCAACCAGACCCTGATCCTGGTGCCCGCCTTCACCGGGCTCGGCGCGCCTTACTGGAACGCCGAATGCCGCGGCGCGATCTTCGGGCTGACCCGCAATTCCGGCCCGGCCGAGTTTGCCCGCGCCGCGCTGGAAAGCGTCGGCTTCCAGACCCGCGACCTGATGGAGGCGATGCAGGCCGACTGGCCCGGCATGGGCGAGACGGTGCTGCGCGTCGATGGCGGCATGACGGCGAGCGACTGGACCATGCAGTTTCTCGCCGACATCCTCGGTGCCCCGGTGGACCGGCCGAAGGTGCTGGAGACCACCGCGCTGGGCGCGGCCTGGCTGGCGGGCATGCAGGCCGGCATTTGCCCCGGGCCGGAGGGGTTTGCCGAAAGCTGGGCGCTCGACCGCCGGTTCCGCCCGGCGATGGACGAGGCGACGCGCAGCGCGCGCCATGCCGGCTGGAAACGGGCGGTCGAGGCGACGCTGAGCGTCTAGGCCCGCCCGGCCGCCAGCCCCGGCCAGCGGTCACACGGGCCGCGCGGCATGGCTTGTGCCCTGCCCTTCGGCGGCCAGCGCCGCGGCCATTTTCTCGCCGAAAAGCAGTTCTGCCGGCGTGGCGGATGCGGCGTGGCGCATGGACAATTCGGCACTGGCGGCAAGCGATGAGCTGCGTGTGACGATGCCGGTGAGGATCTCGTCGACGCGCTCCTGCGAGGATTCCAGCTTTCCGATGATGTCGCCGAGACCACCGACACGACCCGACATGCGGGCATTCTCGATCTTGCAGGCCACGCGGGCATTGCTCAACCCGAGCATCTGGCGGCGAAACTCCTTGCATGCGCCGATGATGCGCCCGGCCTCGTCGGCGATGACCGCAAGCGCATCGCGCGCGCGCCGGCTGTAGTGAGCGGCGAGATCGAGCAGGATCTTGCGCTCGGCGTCGAGATCGGTGCTCCCGAGCTGCCGCCGCTCTGCCCGGAGCTGCTGGTCGCAGCGATGCAGGACGGCGGCCACGCTTTCCATCAGCAGGGCATCGTTGACGCTGGTGGCGATGGAGGCGAAGTTCGTCTCCGGCCCGATCACATGACCGGCGAACCACTGCGACAGCTCGCGCGACAGCTCGCCGTAATTGCGCGAGATCGTGCTGAACGGGCCGCCCGAGGGTTCCAGCCGCGAGGCGGCGATCTGCATGTTGTGGGGGATGATGCTGAGGCTTTCGAATTCCGCGACGAGATCCTCGGTCGCGGCGCCGAGCTTGCGGGCCGAGGCCAGCATCACGCGCGAGGTCTCGATCCGCTCGTCCGAAGGCAGGTTCAGGGCCTGCCGTTCGGCCTGAAGCTCCTCGGCCGTGGCATGGGCCATGAACTCCTCATAGCTCTCGAAGCCGAGCGCATCGAGTCGCTCCAGAAGGCGGGCGGCGCTCTGCTCAGGCGTCAGACCCTCCTGCTTCTCCGCCTGCACAAGCTCTGCATAGAGCGCCTCGACCCGCGCGCGCAGCGGGCTGGTCGGCTTGATCCGCGCGGAGAGAAACCCCTCGCCGCAGGGGGTGACGAGGGCGTAGACCCAATAGTGAAGACCGTCCCCGGCGCGGTTCTTGACATAGGCACCGATGACCTGGCCCTGCAGGATCCGGTTCCACAGCAGCCAGAACACGGCCCTGGGCATGTCGGGATGGCGGATGATCTTGTGCGGGGCGCCGAACAGCTTGTCCCATGGATAGTCGGCGACGCGCTGGAAGACGAAGTTGGCGCTGAGGATCACGCCGCGCCTGTCGGTGCGGGAAAAGAAGACCTCGCCGGGATGAAACGGCGCCTCACCGGTGGCTGGACGCGCAGTGTCGCGCCTGTCGCGGGAATCGGGGTTCGACTCGGGTTCGGTCATCGGCTGATCACCGGCTCGTGGCGGTGGCCGTAATCTAGGGTCCGAACCTTTCCAGAGGATTGCGGTCACCGCGTCGATCCGGCCGTGGCGCGAGTGGAGCCCGAATTGGCCGAAGCAAGCGGCACGAACCTTCCGCAATCACGCGCATGACCCGGCCTGCGGACTCGCGTCCCGAAGGAAGACCCCTGCAAAGCCTCGGCCGCAGGCCGGCATCGCGACGGCGACGCGTTCCCGATGGATCAGGACCGCGCGTGCAGCAATGGACCAGCGCGTGACCCGACCGATCCTCGCGGGCGTGACCTGCCGGATCCGGCCCATTCGCGTCTGTGCCGGTGAATTCGCCGCCCCCTCACCCGCCGTCCATCGGGAAGCGGTCCGGTGCCGGCATGCAGGCCCGCCCCTGCCCCGGGGCGGAGGGGTTTGCCGAGAGCCGGGCGCTCGACCGCCGGTTCCTCCCGGCGATGGACGAGACGACGCGCAGCGCGCGCCGTGCCGGAAGGATACGGGCGGTCGAGGCGACGCCGAGCCGTAGTCCGGGCCGGGCCGACCAACCCAATCGGGAGTTCCCGCTTTTCGGACAACACATTTTCGTGTAGGATTTACTAAACGATTTCGTTCGTGCGACCCTGCCAGCGCAGGGGTGACACCAAAGAGCGGCAAGCGGGGAAACCCGGCTTGCGAGAGTACTGATGGGTGGGGTGGATGTTCGATATTCGAGGGATCGCGTTCCCGCGCGGTCCCGGTCTTGTTTGCGGTGACGGAGGGGTAAATTCATGACCCTGCCCCACACCGCCCTTCCCGCGCCCCTGCCCGAAGCCGTCGTGCTGGCGCTCAGCGCCGCGGGGACCGAGGCGCAGGGCTTCCGCTTCTGGACCGGCGGCGTGCGCATCCTGCTTCTCGACAACCGTGTCCTCAACGACATGCATGTGGCGGTGGACCGGGCCGGCGTCTTCCACTTCTTCAAGCTCGAAATCGGCAGCGGGCTGACGCAGGAGAGGCGCGAGGCGCGCGAGATGCGGGTGGAGCTTTCGGCCCCGCCCGATCAGGCCCGGCTGGCCTGCACCGCGCCGGGGCGCGAATTTACCGCCCTGCTGCCGATCGCGGCGGCGATCCGTTTTGCGCAGCTGGGCGCGGATGCAGGGCTGACCACGCTCTACGAGACCGCGCCGGCCGAATGCCAGGCCGTGACCCTCTGCGCATTCAAGCCCGGACGCGCCGGCTTTCCCGCCACCGGCGAGGCGGCCGGGCTGATCGAGCGCGAGGACGGATCCTTGATTCTGCTCGACCGGCACGGGGCCGAACCGGCGGAACCCCTGCCGAGCTGGAGCCGGAGCGGCCGAACCGCGGAGCTGCTGTTCCGCGCGGCCGATGGCGCGCCGCTGCTGGTCGTTCTCGACGGAAGCGAGGGCAAGGTTCCGGCCCGGTTCCGCAAGGCCGGCCCGCCCGATGTCACCCCGGTGCGCAGCGCATTTGCCGGCGCCTACTGGCTGGAGCCGCATGCGCAGGGGACCAATGCCGCGGGCCGGCTGCTGAGCCTCGAGGATGGTGTGCGTTTCCGCGAGATCGGCCGGGACTGGTCCGAACCGGCGCTGACGCTGGTTGCCGGCGACCTCGTCGCCTATGTCGAGAATGGCGCGCCGGTAGCGCTGCGCGTGAGCGATGACGCGCTGGCGCATCGCATCGCGGCCGCGGCGCGCCACAGCCCCGAGGAACTCGGCGAGACCATCGCCTGCCCCGCCCGGGTGATCCGGCGCGAGGACGGGAGCGGGACCGCGGAGGCCGAGGAGGACGAGTCCGGCCGGACAATCGATGCGGCACCCGCGGCTCCGGCCGAGGCAGCCGGGACGCGAATCGTGGTTCTGGAGGCGAGCGGATCCGGTCTGACGATCGAGGGGCGCAGCCTCGCCTATGCCGAGATGGAAGCCTGGGTCGAACTCGACGACCGGCGCGACACCGTGCTGCACGTCGAAATGCGCGACGGCAGCAGGCTGGAGATGCTGCTGCCCGACCGGGTTGCCCGCGAGATCTGGCGGCGGCAGGAAACCTCGGCCGTCACCGTCATCCTCTCCAATCGCGGCATCGGCGAGCGCTACGAGCATTATCACGAGGTCTCGCGCCGGCGCATCCTGTTCGAGCTGTTCAACGACATGCTGGTGATCGAGAAGGAGCTCAATCGCGAGGGTCCGATCATCGAGCTGATCCGCCGTTTCCAAGAGCACGATGCGGAAAACCCCAGCAAGGTCGACAAGAAGCTGATGGAGCAGGTGACCGACCGGCTGGTCTCGCTGTGGCTGGTCACGCCGCCCGCCCGGCGGCGCGTGAACGAGATGCTGTTCTACTATCCCTATTTCCTGTCGGAGGAGCAGGCGCGCTTCGATCAGCCCTTCGTGCCGCGGGCCCGCAATCCCGACGTCTTCGAGGAGGGGCTGGCCGCGCAGCCGGTGCGTTCGGAGCTGTCGCGTGTGCTGTTGCCGATGCTGCAGGGGCTGGCCGAGCTGGAAGCCTCGCTGTCTCCGGTCGAACGCATCCTGTCCGAAAGCAAGATCAAGAACACCTTCCAGTACCGGGCGAGCCCGTTCATGCCGCTGATCGGCCAGGGCGTGACGGCCACCGCGGCGCTGATCATCGGCTCGCCGCTCGCCTTCGGCATGATCGGGGGCGCGGTGGTCTCCAGCCTCGCCGGCCAGCTGCTGAAATCCTCGATGGACGAGGCGACGACCTGGCGCCAGCTGAGCGCGGCGGCCGACCGGACCCTGCCGGCCTGGACCTCGCTCTCGATGAAGATCCCGGTGCTGATGGCCGAGGCCGACGCGGTGATCCGGCGCCTGCAGGCTGCCGGCATGCAGCGCACCCGCAAGCTGATCGACGCCTCGCCCCTGCCGATGCCCGAGAAGCGCGACAAGCTGCTCGCCACGCTGGACGAGGCGATCTTCGACGAGACCGATTCGTGGTTCCGCGAGGTGGACGAGGAAAAGGGAATCTACCCCGCACTGGCCGCGTCGGGCCTGTCGCAGATGACGGCACAAGCCGCGCGCAACGTCGTGCGCCAGGCACAGTTGAACTTCATGAAAGGGAGGAGTTGAGACATGGAACAGGGTGAAGGCGGCGGTGCACCCCCCGCCATGGATTACGCCAGCTTCGAGAGCTATCTCGACAATTTCGACACCCAGAGCGATCTGTTCGACGCCTATGCCGATCTCATGCAGTCCTACGACCCGTCGGCGATGAGCTGGGGCGAACAGCTTGCGCTGTTCGATCCCGATTTCGCGCAGATGGTGCTGGAGGCGAGCTATGACAGCCCCGCCATGCCCGGTACCGAGAACATCTGGGCGGACATGGACTTCAACGCCGATCCCTGGGTGCTGCCGCCCGAACAGGCGCTCTACCAGGCGGAGATGCAGGTCGACTTCGCCCCCTATCTCGACGCGATGCAGCCCGATGCCACCGCGGCGGTGACGGCGGACAATTCGCTGGCCGATGCGCTGTCGCACTGGAACCAGCAGGATCATCCCTATTCCTGCGCCGTGGCGACCACCGAGATGATCCTCGACGGTTACGGCCTCGATTTCAGCGAATCCGACATCGCCCAGGTGTTCCAGGATGCCGGTATCTATGACCCGCAGCAGGGTACCGCCCCGACCGAGATCGACGAGACGCTGAACGCGCTGTTCGAGCATCAGGGCATCGGGCTGGAGGCGCGCGAACTCGACAACTGGCAGGTCTCCGACCTGCAGGAGCTGCTCGACAAGGGCGTCCGGCCGCTGATCGCGCTCGATGCCGCCGAAACCTGGCCCGGCTCCGAGACCTCGACTCTGAACGAATTCATGGGCATCCCCGATTCGGGCCATGCCGTCCAGCTGATCGCCATCGAGGACGGCCCCGACGGCCAGGTCGCGGTGCTCAACGACCCCGCCGCGCCCGAGGGCAAGGGCATGCGGGTGCCGATGGATACCTTCCTCGACGCCTGCGACGATTTCGGCAATCTCGCCATTGCCGTCGAACAGAAAGCCGCCGGAGGAGAAGCGTGATGACCCTGGCAAAGACCATCGACCGCGTCTGCAAGGGCGCCTTCAGCGACGAGGTTCCGTTTTCGGGCTACGTTCCGCCGCCGGCGCTGATCCCCGACCCCGCGCACAAGAGCTCGGGCCTGCTGTTCATCTCCTTCGTGACGGCACGCTCGCCCCAGACGGGCAAGACGGCCATCTTCCGCCCCAGCGCGGTGCTGCGGCTCAACGGCAAGGGCAAGCTGGTGGCGTTCCGCAACTACCGGGAGGCGGGCGACCAGTTCCCGTCGCTGCGCTGGTCCAAGCCGCTGGCCATGTGGCCGCACCCGGCGGTTGCCGGGATGACGGTCAAGGCCTACACCGAGAAGCGCGATGCGCTGCTGGAGATGTACGAGGCCGAATTGCCGCGCTTTCCGGCCAGCCGCGCCCTGTCGCCGGGATTCGCCGAAAGCTGGCGGTTGATTGCGCATCCGGTCGTGCTACCCTTCCTCAAGGAGCTCGCGCCGCACTTCTACAAGGCGGTATCGGCGCCTGTTGCTAAGGCGGCCTGATCGGCCATGCATCGGGCAGGTCTCCTTTCGGGGCCTGCCGCTCGCGCAGGGAGGGACGGGGAGTTGGACTGGTATGTGATGGTCGGCGGCGAGCGCAAGGGCCCCGTCGCGGATGGCGATCTTTCCGCCATGGCGGAAAGCGGCGAATTGACCCCCGACAGCATGGTCTGGAACGAGGATCTCGACGACTGGGTCGCGGCGAAGGACTGCGCGCCGCTGGTGGCGATGATCCCGGCGCTGAAGCCGAAAAAGGCGCCGCCGCCGCCGCCGCCTCCGAACGCACCCGGCGCCCAGCAGCCCGGCCCCGGCTTCCAGCCGCAGCCGGCCCAGGGCGTCCAGCAGCAGGCGGCCCAGGGCTTCCAGCAACAGACCGATGCCGGCTTCGCCCAGCAACAAGCGGCACCGGCAGGCGAGCCGCACTGGCTGGTCAAGGTGGCAAGGCTCCTCGGCCGCGGTTGGGGCGGCGCCACGCCGGAGCAACTCAACCCGACCACGGC
>RFIR01000033.1 GCA_003695135.1 Alphaproteobacteria bacterium
CTGGTCTACATCGTCGCCGGCCGCTACTTCGTCCGCGGGCTGATGGCCGGTTCCGTGAAAGGGTGATCGCATGGGTTTTCTCGACATCCGCAACGTCACCAAGTCCTATGGCGCCACCGAGGTGCTGCACCGGGTGGACATCGAGGCCGAGGAGGGCGAGTTCCTGGTGCTGGTCGGCCCCTCGGGCTGCGGCAAGTCAACGCTTCTGAACATGATCGCGGGGCTGGAGGACATCACCAGCGGAGAGATCGCCATCAGGGGCCGGGTGGTCAACGGCGTGCACCCCTCCAGGCGCAACATCGCCATGGTGTTCCAGTCCTATGCGCTCTACCCCAACATGACGGTTGCCCAGAACATCACCTTCGGGCTGGAGATGCATGGCGTGCCGAAGCCCCAGCGCGACGCGGCGATGCAGGAGGTGGCGAAGCTGTTGCAGATCGAGCAGCTTCTGGGCCGCAAGCCCGGCCAGCTGTCCGGCGGGCAGCGCCAGCGGGTGGCGATGGGCCGGGCGCTGGTGCGCAAACCGGACGTGTTCCTGTTCGACGAGCCGCTTTCGAACCTTGACGCCAAGCTGCGCGTGGACATGCGCACCGAGATCAAGAAGCTGCACCACAAGCTCGGCACCACCATCGTCTATGTCACCCACGACCAGATCGAGGCGATGACGCTGTCGACCCGCATCGCGGTGATGTATGACGGCCATATCCAGCAGCTTGGCACCCCGCGCGAGATCTACGACCGACCGGCAAACGTGTTCGTCGCCACCTTCATGGGCAGCCCGGCGATGAACGTGCTGCCGGCGCGGGTGGCGGTGCAGGATGGCCGCCCGCATGCGGTTTTGACCGACGCCGACGGCACCGAGCAGATGCTCGCCTTCAGCCAGGACAGCCTTGCCGCCTGGGAGGGGCGCGAGATCCTGCTGGGCATCCGGCCCGAGGCGATCACCGATCCCGACAGCGCCGACCGCAAGTCGTCCAACATCGTCAGGCTCGCCAACCGGGTCGGCGTTACCGAACCGGCAGGCTCGGACACCTTCGCGACCATGACGCTGGGCGGACGCGACGCCACGGCGCGGATGCGGGCCGATGCCGATGTGGCCCCCGGGCAGGTCTGTGAATTCGCCGTGAACATGGAAAAGGCGGTCGCCTTCGACCCGGCGACCGAGAAGCGCATCCCGGCCTGAAGATCCGGGCGCCGCGCCCCGGGGGGGCTGCGGCCGGGCGCGCGGTGCTCAGCCGGGGCGCGAGGCGCCGTCGCGCATCACGTTCATCACGTCGAGCGCCAGGGAGTCGCTGAAGCTGACATGGCCCAGCATCAGCGCCCGCGCCCGGTCGGCATCGGCATCGAGAATGGCGTCGCGGATGCGCAGGTGATCGCGGGCCGAACGCAGCGGCTCGCCCGGCAAACGGTGGCGCGCGGCGAGATAGCCGACCAGCCGGCTGGCGAGCTGATGGACCGCCGCCTCCAGATACTGGTTGCCGGCCGCGGCCAGCACCGCGCGGTGAAAGGCGAGATTGAGATCGTAATAGGAGCCGCCGTTCCGCCCGCCGGATTCGGCGAAGTCCAGGCAGTCCCGCGCCGCCCGGTCGAGCGCCTCGGCCTGCCGGGAATTGATCCGCCGCGCGGCGCGATAGGCCACCGAGGCCTCGGTCTCGGCCAGGACCTCGATCATCTTCACCAGCCCCTCGAGATCGAGCGCGGTGATGCGGGCGCCGCCACGCGGGCGCCGCTCGATGACGCCGGCGGTCTCCAGCGCGATCAGCGCCTCGCGGATCGGGGTTGCCGACAGCTGCAGCGCCTCGCGCAGCTCGGCCTCGTCGATCTGGTCGCCCGGCAGCAGCTGGCGCGACATCACCCTCTCCAGGATATGGTTCCTTACCGCGTCCGCCTGCCGTGCCATGCCATCCCTGCCCTGCTTGTCCCTTCCAGACATAGCACAGGTTCGGGTGACAAATAAAATAGGCATATCTATAGTTTCAGTTGATCAAATTGCATATTGGTGCATCATGGCGACAATCGGCGAATGCTCCAGCGTGGGCCTCGTCGAATTCTTTGCCGCCCGGTCCTTCGCAACCTCCTGTCGGGAGCCGCTTCGACATGGCTGACATGGCTGACCTGCTGCAACCGGCCTTCACCGGCCCCGAACTCTGCCGGCTTGAGGCGCATGAGGCCGTCGAACTGCTGCGCCGGGGCGAGGTCTCGCCGCGCGAGTTGCTGGATGCGGCGCTGGAGCGCATCGCCGCGGTCGAGCCGGCGATCAACGCCATGCCGACGATCTGTGCCGAGCGCGCCGCGGCGGCGCTGGATGATGTCGGCGCGGCCGACCCCGCCGATCCCGGCTGGCTGGGCGGTCTGCCCGTCGGCATCAAGGATCTCGACCGCGTCAAGGGCGTGCGCTGCACCTATGGCACGCCGGGGCTTGCCGACTACGTGCCTGACTTTTCCGACCGTTTCGTGGAACTTCTGGAATCGCGCGGCGGCATCGTCCTGGGCAAGACCAACACGCCGGAGATGGGCGCGGGCGGCAACACCTTCAATCCGGTGTTCGGGCATACGCGCAATCCGTGGAATGTCGCGCTCAATCCCGGCGGCTCCTCGGGCGGGGCGGCCGCTGCGCTGGCCACCGGCGAGACCTGGCTTTCCCAGGGCTCCGATCACGGCGGCTCGCTGCGCACGCCGGCGGCCTATTGCGGCGTGGTCGGCCTGCGGCCCACCCCCGGCCGGGTGCCGACGACGCTGGTGGCCGGTGCGAGTGCCAGCCGCATCACCGAGGGCGTGATGGGACCGATGGCGCGCTCGGTGCGCGACTGCGCGCTGTTTCTCGATGCGCTCTCGGGTTTCGATCCGCGCCTGCCCGCCTCCTTCCCGCCGCCCGACACCCCGTTCCAGCAGGCGGTGGTGGAGGCCGGCCCGAAGGTGCGCATCGCCTATGCGCCCGATCTTGGCGGCATCTGCCCGGTGGAGCCGGCGATTGCAACGGTGCTGGCCGAGGCGCTCGGCAAGGTCGAAGCCGCGGGCGGCAGCGTCGATGACGCCTGTCCCGACCTGACCGGCCTGATCGAGACCTATTACGCCTTGCGCGGGCTTGGCTTCGTCGCCCGCGATCTGGCCATGCCGAAATCGGTCTCGCGCCATTTCAAGGACACCATCCGCCAGGGCACCGAATTCGGCCGCAGCCTGGGCGCGGAGGACATCGCACGGGCCTATGTCGACGCCACCACCCTCTTCCTGCGCATGGCCGATTTCCTCGACCGCTTCGACGTGCTCGCCTGCCCGACGGTCGGCTGCATGCCGCGCGCGGCGGAAATCGAGTGGATCGACGAGATCAACGGGGTTAGGCTGGACAACTACATGGACTGGCTTCGCTTCGCATTTCTCGCCACCACCACCGGGCTGCCGGCGATCTCGCTGCCGGTGGGCCTTGCCGACGGCCTGCCGGTGGGGCTGCAGCTGATCGGCCCGCCGCGCGGCGAGGGCAAGCTGCTGGCCGTGGCCCGGGCGGTGGAGATGGCGGTGGGCGGGCCGCTGGGCCCCATCGATCCGGTCGCAGCAGGGGCCTGAGCCGGGGCATGCCGCAAAGCCGCCTGCTCAACGATGTGCTGGCGCTGGTCGCGCAGGGGCGGCGGCGTCTGCTGGGCCGTCATGGCGAGGCGGACCGCGACCCCGTCGAGATGTGCCGCGAGCTGCTGTCCGACCGCGGCGAGGCAACGGGGCTCGCCTCGGCGCTGATGATCCTCGACCGCTACGAGGCGATGCCGCATGACGCGCGGCTCGAATTCTTCCGCCGCCTGAATACCGAACTCGGCGTGGATGACGCGGCGCTGGGCGCGGCCATTGCCGCCTGGTCACCGGGCGATGTCGATGCGGCCCGGCGCATCCATTTCGCCGCCGAGCCGCGGACCCAGGCGCTGATCCGCGCGCTCAACCGCGCC
>RFIR01000290.1 GCA_003695135.1 Alphaproteobacteria bacterium
ATGTCGGGATTTTCGCGCAGGAACTGCTTGGCGTTCTCCCGCCCCTGGCCGATGCGCTGATCGCCATAGGAGAACCAGGAGCCGGATTTCTCCACCACCCCGGCCTTCACGCCGAGATCGATCAGCTCGCCCATCTTGGAGATGCCTTCGCCATACATGATGTCGAACTCGACCTGGCGGAAAGGCGGGGCGACCTTGTTCTTGACCACCTTGACCCGGGTGGTGTTGCCCACCGTCTCGTCGCGGTCCTTGATCGAGCCGATGCGGCGGATGTCGAGCCGGACCGAGGAGTAGAACTTGAGCGCATTGCCCCCGGTGGTGGTTTCGGGCGAGCCGAACATCACCCCGATCTTCATGCGGATCTGGTTGATGAAGATCACCATGCAGTTGGAGCGCGAGATCGAGCCGGTCAGCTTGCGCATCGCCTGGCTCATCAGCCGCGCCTGCAGCCCGACCTGGGCGTCGCCCATGTCGCCCTCAAGCTCGGCCCGCGGGGTGAGCGCGGCCACCGAATCGACCACGATCACCGAGACCGCGCCGGAGCGCACCAGCGTGTCGGTGATCTCCAGCGCCTGCTCGCCGGCATCGGGCTGGCTGATCAGCAGCTCGTCGACATCGACGCCGAGCTTGCGCGCATAGACCGGGTCGAGCGCGTGTTCGGCATCCACGAAGGCACAGATCCCGCCCAGCTTCTGCTCCTCGGCCACCACATGCAGTGCCAGCGTGGTCTTGCCCGAGCTTTCCGGCCCGAACACCTCGATGATCCGGCCGCGCGGCAGGCCGCCGATGCCGAGCGCGATGTCGAGCCCCAGCGAGCCGGTCGAGACCGCCTGAACGTCCATCGCCGCGTCGCGCTGGCCCAGACGCATGATCGATCCCTTGCCGAAGCTGCGTTCGATCTGCGCGAGCGCCGATTCGAGGGCCTTCTGCTTGTCCATGCTGCGTTTCTCGCCCAGATCCAGGAGATGTCCTGCCATTCCTCGCCTCTTTTCCCACAGTTTCGACCGCTCGGCAAATTCCAGATGTTCGCCTAAGGTTCCATGCTAGCGCAGGAACATTGCGCGAACAATAGCTAAAATTTGACCCTTCCCGATCAAACTGGGCCGAAATGCTTTACAGAGCGTGAACCGTGAGGTGCAAGGCTGCGCACATGGTGATTTCCTTCCGTCACAGGCTGGCCTTTCTGGCGATGCCCAGGGCCGCATCGAGTGCCATCGAGCGGGTTCTGGCGCCGCGCTGCGAGATCGTGGCCGGGGGCGAGCCGGCGCTGAAGCACATGACGGTCCAGCGGTTTGCCAAGCATTTTCAGCCGCTTGCGCGGGATTACGGGATCGGCCGGCTGGAGACGGCCTGCCTGTTCCGCCACCCGGTGGACTGGCTGGCAAGCTGGTATCGCTACCGCCAGCGCAAGGGGGTGCCCGATCCCGCCCGCAGCACCGCCGGGCTCGATTTCGAAGGCTTCGTGGAGGGCTATCTCGCCGATCCGCAGCCGGAATGGGCCCGGGTGGGGCGGCCGGCCCGATTCGTCGGCGGGCTCGGCCGGCCGCCGCGGGTCGATCACATTTTCCGCTACGAGCATTTCGATGCCTTCGCCGCCTTCCTGTCGGCGCGCTTCGGCGAGGCGCTGCGCTTCGATCGGATCAACGCCTCACATGGCGCACCGGTATCGGTGGACGGGCGGTTGCGCGCGCGCATCGAGGCGGCGATGGATGACGAGATGCGCATCTGGCACGACATCGCCCGCTGACGGGCAGCCTCAGCCCTCGATCACCTCCTTGACCTTCTGGGTGAGCTCGTTGAGCGAGAACGGCTTGGCCATGAACACCGCGCCGGCGACCTCGCCGCCCTCGGTGCGGAACACGTCCTCGGCATAGCCGGAGACGAAGATCACCTTCAGATCGGGGCGGCTCTCGCGCGCCTTGCGCACCCAGCTCGGCCCGTCGATGCCCGGCATCACCACGTCGGAGATCAAAAGGTCGACCCCCTCGCCGTCACGCTCCATGATCTCCAGCGCCTCCTCGCCCGATTCGGCCTCCAGCACCGTATAGCCGCGCAGCCTCAGCGCGCGCGCGGCGAAGGAGCGGACCGGCGCCTCGTCCTCCACCAGCAGCACCCCGCCCTGCCCGGTCAGATCGCGCACCGGCTCGCGCACCGGCTCGACCGGCTCGGCCGCTTCCTGTTCGGGATCGTGGCGCGGCAGGTAGATCGAGAAGGTGGTGCCCTGCCCGACCTCGCTGGTAGCGAAGATGAAGCCGCCGGTCTGCTTGATGATGCCATAGGCGGTGGACAGCCCCAGCCCCGTGCCCTCGCCCAGCTTCTTGGTGGTGAAGAAGGGCTCGAAGATCTTGGCCAGCCGGTCCTCGGGGATGCCGACGCCGGTATCGGAGACCTCGATCAGCACGTATTTGCCGGCCGGGATCGTCGCCCGGTCGCGTTCGATCGGCTTGTCGAGCAGCAGGTTGCGGGTGCGGATCTCCACCTCGCCGCCGCTGGGCATCGCGTCGCGGGCATTGACGACGAGATTCATCACCACCTGCTCGAACTGGCGCTCGTCGACCCGCACCGGCCACAGATCGGGGCCGTTGTCGATGCGCAGCGTCACCTTGGCGCCGAGCAGGCGGTTGAGCAGATGCGACAGCTCCGACAGCGTCTCGCCCAGCTGCAGGATCTTCGGCCGGAGCGTCTGCTTGCGCGAGAAGGCGAGCAGCTGGCGCACCAGCGCCGCGGCGCGATTGGCGTTCTGGCGGATCTGCACCAGATCGCCGTGATCGCTGTCGCCGGGTTCGTGGCGCAGCAGCAGGAGGTCGCAATGGCCGTTGATGGCGGTGAGCAGGTTGTTGAAGTCATGCGCGACCCCGCCGGCGAGCTGGCCCACCGCCTGCATCTTCTGGCTCTGCACGAACTGGGCCTCGAGCGACTTGAGCTCGGTCTGGTCGGAGATGACCGCGATCACCGACACCTCGCCATCCTGGATCAGGCGGTTGAGCGCGACCTGCAGGTAGAGCTCGCGTTCCGCGTGGCGGGCGCGGGCGATCTCGCTCGGACCCACACGCCCGGTGGAGACCTCGGTCAGCCGCTCCGGCAGCGACCGGCCCAGCCCCTCGATCAGCTCGCCGATACGCGCGCCGGGAACGGCGCGTTCGCCCAGAAGCGCGCGTGCGGCCCGGTTGACGAAGATCAGCTCGCCCTCGCGCGTCATGCGCACAAGCCCCACCGGAACGTGATCGAGAAACCGGTCCGGGGCCGACAGCGTTCGGGCATCG
>RFIR01000291.1 GCA_003695135.1 Alphaproteobacteria bacterium
GCCGGGTAAGGGGTGCGCCGACATCACCTTCATTCCCGTGAAGCGCGGCTTCCTGTATCTGGTGGCGATCATGGGCTGGCGACGCGCAAGGTGCTGAGCCGGCGTCTGCCGAACACGATGCACGCAGACTTCTGCGTTGAAGCCCTGAAGGAGGCCATCGGCAAGTTCAGCCCGCCCGAGATCTTGAACACAGATCAAGGATCGCAGTTCACCGGGGCAGCCTGGATCCGCACCCTGACCCAAGCGGGCGTGCGCATCTCCATGGATGGCCGGGGCCGCTGCATGGACAACATCTTCATCGAACGGCTGGGGCGATCCCTGAAGCAGGAGGCGATCATTCTCGAAGAGCTCAACGACAGCTTCCAGGCGCACCGCATCATCCGCAACTGGATGACCTTCCACAACACCGACCGGCCCCTTTCTTCCCTTGAGCGACAAACGCCAAGGGAGGCACACTGGCACGGTCGAGATCAGAAACTGGCGGCATGACCCGAAGGGCCACGAAGTGAAACCTGAACCGGATACACCTTGGATCAGCCGCTGAGCTGTCCCAAAAAACCGGGACCGCTTCACCCTATCAACATCTTTGATCGCTTTTTCGCCAGAGCCTATGGCCTGTCTCAGAGTAGGCCGACAAGCAGGCTTCCCGGGCGACCCTGCTCAACCAGCCCAGACGGAGCCGACGAGATAGAGCGACCCGACAGTTCCCAGTACGAAAGCCGGAACCCGAATAAAGGGCAAACCGCTGTAATAGAGCGGGACAAAGGCGGCGCGACCCAGCACAATCAGCAGCGCCACCAGCGCGCCGCCCGGGATTGCCACATCCGATTGCATTGCCAGCACCAGCGCCGGCACGATATAGGCGACCGATTCCGCCTGGTTCTGAAAGGTCCGTGCCACCCGCAAGGCAAAGCCCGATTTCTCGATTGTCGGGCGGTTCGATGAAAACCCGAAGGCGAATCCCTGGGTCGCATATGTGACCATGATTTCCATTCCGAGCGTGGCAATCGTGATCAGGACAAAGGCGGCAAGCGCGCTTTCGTAACCCATGTCGGCGTCTCCTTCGGCGTCGTTTCGTGGCTGCCGTTCGCCCGCCAGAGCTTGCGACCGGCACCAAATGGTGTAAACAATCCATCTGGCTAGATAAATATCTAGTCGATTGGATCGAAAGTCAATCCCGAGTTTTGCGACGATGCCACGACCGAGAAAAACCGATCCTGGACAGGCACTTACCGCAGCAGTGCTGTTGTTCTGGCGCGAGGGGTATCACGGCGTCGGAACCCGTCAGATCGAGACCGAAACAGGTGTCACCCGGTTTACGCTGCAGACCTCGTATGGAGGGAAAATGCAGCTGTTTCTGAGGGCGCTTGACTTCTATCTGGACAGGTTCGAGGCGACGCTTGCGCCGACGATGACCGATGGCCGGCTCGAGACCCTGGCGCGATGGTTCGAGACCAGGACGCCGCCCAAAGACCTTGCTCCGGGCGCACCGTTCGGTTGCCTGATGGTCAACAGCATTTGCGAGTTCGACGGCACCGATGACGGGGTCTCGGCCCGGGCAAAGCGATTCTTTGCCATATTGCGACAGGGATTCGCCGCGGCGCTGACGGCCATTGATCGCAACGGCGAACTGGCGCCGGGGCTGGATATCGAGACGCGCAGCCAGCTGCTGACGGCCTGCGCGGTCTCGATGAACATCGCCATGCGGGCCGGAAACGCCGAAGGCGATCCGGCCGCCATCGCCCGGGCGGGCGCGAGCATGGTCCGCTCGTGGGCGCCGGTAGAGGGCGGCGCGGAGTCCCCGGGCCGGTGAGGCGCGTTGCAACGCAGCGGTCGGCCCGTGATGTCGCCCTCCTCTCTCTGCGGGGAGAGAACGCGATTTCAGGACCCCGCCCGTCTTGAGGACTGCGTGAGACCGGCTGTTCCCTCCCGGTTGAACACTCGGGACCTGATATCGCGGCGGAGGCGGGCCGAATGGGTTTGCACCGACGCGCCGAGACCGCCGAGGCTGGCCGAGCACACCGATGAAGACATCGACGACATCGTCTGGATCAGGAACGCAACACCGTGCAGGTGCCCTGGATCCCCGGCACCTATCGAGGCCTTCGCTCAACAGCCCGGTATCGCACCCGATATGCGAATCCAGCGTCCATCGGCCCGCTTTCCAATCGCACCGGGGCGGGATAAACCGGCCTCCGGGTTTCACTGGAGGGGGCGGGATGTCCGCACTGCACGCCATTCGCCCGCTGCCGGGCATTCTGGAGATCGAGCCCTACAAGGGCGGCGACAGCCGCATCGAGGGCGCCAACGAGATCGTCAAGCTGTCCTCCAACGAGAACCCCTACGGCCCCTCCGAGCGCGCGATCGCGGCCTATCGCGAGGCGGCGACGATGCTGGCGCTCTATCCCGACGGCAGCCATGAGGGCCTGCGCCGGGCCATTGCCGAGGTCAACCGGCTCGGCGCCGACAACATCGTCTGCGGCGCGGGGTCCGACGAGCTGATCGCCCTGCTCTGCCGCAGCTATGCCGGTCCGGGCTGCGAGGTGATCCATACCGAACACGGTTTCGCGATGTACCGCATCGCGGCGCTGGCCGCCGGGGCGCGGCCGGTCGAGGTGGCCGAGCGCGAGCGGGTCACCGATGTCGATGCGATCCTTGCCGCCTGCACCGAGCGCACAAGGCTGGTCTTCATCGCCAATCCCAACAACCCCACGGGCACCATGATCGGTCCCGAGGAGGTGGAGCGGCTGGCGGCGGGTCTGCCGGAGCGGGCGCTGCTGGTGCTCGACGGCGCCTATGCCGAATATGTCCGCACGCCCGGTTACGATGCCGGCGCGGCGCTGGTCGAGGCGCGGGGCAACGTGGTGATGACGCGCACCTTCTCCAAGATCTACGGGCTGGCGGCGCTGCGCGTGGGCTGGGCCTATGCGCCCGACCATGTGGTGGCGGTGCTCAACCGGGTGCGCGGGCCGTTCAACGTCTCGCTGCCCGCGCTCGGCGCGGCGCAGGCGGCGGTGGGCGATGTGGACTATACCGAGCACTGCGCGGTGCTCAACGAGGTCTGGCGCGACTGGCTGGCCAAGGAGCTGGCCGCGGCCGGGGTGCCGTCCGATCCCTCGCACGGCAATTTCATCCTCGCCCGCTTCGCCGATGCGCGCATGGCCGAGGCCTGCGACGCGGCGCTGCGCGCCCGCGGGCTGATCGTGCGCGGCATGGCCTCCTACAAACTGCCCGACTGCCTGCGCATCACGGTGGGCGACGAGACGGCCTGCCGCCGGGTCGCCGAGACCGTGCAGGCCTTCATGAGCACGCAATGAGCGAGGATTTTTCCCATGTCGCGCTGATCGGGCTCGGACTTATCGCCTCCTCGATCAGCCTTGCGCTGCGCCGGCGCGGCTATGCCGGCCGGATCACCGGCACCGCGCGCTCGGCGGAAACGCGGGCGCGGGCGGCCGAGCTGGGGCTGTGCGAGGTCACCGAGACGGCGGGCGAGGCGGTGCGCGGCGCCGATCTCGTCATCCTCTGCGTGCCGGTCGGCGCCATGGCCGGGGTCGCCGGGGAGATCGCGCCCCATCTGGCACCGGGGGCGCTGGTTTCCGATGTCGGCTCGGTCAAGCAGGCGGTGATCGAGGCGGTCACGCCACGCCTGCCCGATCACGCCCATTTCGTTCCCGCCCATCCGCTGGCCGGCACCGAGCATTCGGGGCCGGATGCGGGGCTGGCCGATCTGTTCGACAACCGCTGGTGCCTGCTCACCCCGCTGCCGGGCACCCCGCCGGCGGTGATCGCTCGGCTGGAGGCATTCTGGCAAAGCCTCGGCGCGCTTACCCAGCACATGACCGCCGGGCACCACGACCTGGTGCTGGCGGTGACCAGCCATGTGCCGCATGTCATCGCCTATACCATGTGCGGCGTGGCCGATGACATGAGCCGGGTGACCAATTCGGAAGTGGTGCAGTTCTCGGCCGCGGGCTTTCGCGACTTCACCCGCATCGCGGCCTCTGACCCGGTGATGTGGCGCGACGTGTTCCTCAACAACAGGGAGGCCACCATCGAGATCCTCGGCCGGTTCGTGGAGGAGCTGATGGCGCTGCAGCGGGCGATCCGCACCGGCGACGGGCCGCATCTTCTGGAGTATTTCACCCGCACCCGCGCCATCCGCCGCTCGATCATCGAGGCCGGTCAGGATATCGGCGCGCCCGATTTCGGCCGGCATGTGCATGGGCAGGCGGAATGAGGTGCGCCTGCGCCGGGGGGCTGGCGATCCTGCTGGGGCTTGCCGGCACGGCGGCGGCCCAGCCCGTGGCCCGGCCCGAGCCGCAGACGCGCATTGACCGCCTGTCCGCGTCACGCCCACCCCCCGCACCGCGGCGGCTGCGGCCCGACCGCCGCGCACCAACGGATGCAGCCCCGCTGGCGAGCACGGCGCCGAGACGGGCGCCGAACCGGCAGCACCCGCCGGAAACCAGGGCACCTGCGGCAGTGGTCGAGCCCGAGCCGGAGCGCATCCGGCCCGCACTCCCCGCCCGCGCACCGATCGTCAGCGCGCGCCCCCGGCCGCGGATCGCGGTTGCCCGCCGTCCCGCCATGCCCGCCCCTCGGAACCGGACGGTTACGGCCCGTCCGCGCGAGGGCGGGCTGTGCGGGGATGCCAGGCTGCGCGGCCAGAGGATCCCGCCCGTCACCAGCGCCAATCCCCAATGCGGCATCGCCAGACCGGTGCGCGTCTTCTCGGTGGCCGGCGTGCGGCTGACCCGGCCGGCAACGGTCAACTGCCGTCTGGCGCGGCGGCTGGCGGACTGGGTGGAAGGCGCGGTCATCCCCGCCACGGCACGGCTGGGGGCAGGGCTCGACCGGATCGACGTCATCGCCTCCTATTCCTGCCGCACCCGCAACGGGCGCCGCGGCGCGAGGATTTCCGAACATGCGCGCGGCAACGCCATCGACATCGCCGGCTTTCTTCTGTCCGACGGCCGCAAGATCACGGTGCTGGCAGGCTGGCGGAGGTCTCCCTATTCGGCCTTTCTGAAGTCGCTGCACCGGCGGGCCTGTACCGTCTTCGGCACGGTGTTGGGCCCGGATTCGGACCGCCATCACCGCAACCACTTCCATCTCGACGCCGCCAGCTATCGCAGCGGCAGCTATTGCCGCTGAGGTTCAGACCGGGGCGCGATGACAAGAGCCCACCTCTCCCGGGCGTCAGCCCGGGCAGCGCCCGCGTTGCCATTGTCGCTCGGACCATGTATGGATGGCTCCCGCGGGGCAAGGGCGCCTCGATTGAAGCTGGCATGATTTCGGTTGCGGCCATGTATACGGCGTCTGGATTGCAGCGCGGTGGCTGCGCGCCCTGATGAAAGTCCGCGGTCGCTTCGGTCC
>RFIR01000292.1 GCA_003695135.1 Alphaproteobacteria bacterium
CGCAACTTCAACATCAATTTCGGCCCGCAACACCCTGCGGCGCATGGCGTTCTGCGCCTGGTGCTGGAGCTGGACGGCGAGGTGGTCGAGCGCTGCGATCCGCATATCGGCCTCTTGCACCGCGGCACCGAGAAGCTGATGGAAAGCCGCACCTACCTGCAGAACCTGCCCTATTTCAATCGGCTCGACTATACCTCGCCCATCAATCAGGAACATGCCTGGTGCCTGGCCATCGAGAAGCTGACTGGCATCGGGATCACGCGCCGGGCTTCGCTGATCCGGGTGCTCTATTGCGAGATGGGGCGAATCCTGAACCATCTGCTGAACGTGACCACCCAGGCCATGGATGTCGGCGCGCTGACCCCGCCGCTGTGGGGCTTCGAGGAACGCGAGAAGCTGATGGTCTTCTACGAGCGGGCCTGCGGCGCTCGGATGCATACCGCCTATTTCCGCCCGGGCGGGGTGCATCAGGACCTGCCGCCGCAGCTGCTCGACGACATCATGGCCTGGACCGAGAGCTTCCCGGAGGTGCTGGACGACCTTGACGGGCTGCTTCTGGAAAACCGCATCTTCAAGCAGCGCAATGTCGATATCGGCGTGGTCACGGCCGAGGAGGTGCAGAAGCTCGGCTTTTCCGGCGTGATGGTGCGCAGCGCCGGGCTTGCCTGGGATCTGCGGCGCAGCCAGCCCTATGAATGTTACAGCGAGCTCGACTTCCGCATCCCGGTGGGCAGCAACGGCGATTGCTACGATCGCTACATCATCCGCATGGCCGAGATGCGCGAAAGCGTGAAGATCATGCGCCAGTGCATTGAAAAGATGGAAGAGACAAAGGGCGAGGACGTGCTGGTGCGCGGCAAGATCGCCCCGCCGCGCCGGGCGGAGATGAAAAGCTCGATGGAGGCGCTGATCCATCACTTCAAGCTCTACACCGAGGGCTTTCACGTGCCGGAAGGCGAGGTCTATGTCGCGGTCGAGGCGCCCAAGGGCGAGTTCGGCGTCTATCTGGTCGCCGACGGCACCAACAGGCCCTACCGCGTCAAGCTGCGCGCGCCGGGCTACGCGCATCTGGCGGCGATGGATCACATGATGCGCGGCCACCTGCTGGCCGACTGCTCGGCGGTGATCGGCTCGATCGACATCGTGTTCGGGGAGATCGACCGGTGAGGCCGGAACCGCTGCGGAGAGGCTCCGCAACGCTGGTCGCCGTGATTGCCCTGCTGGCCGCGGCACCCACGCTGGCGCAGAGTCTCGAAGACCGCTTCATCGCCGTCGTCGCGGCGGAGGGCTGCAAGATCACCGAAACCGCGGCGAAGGTGATCCTGCCCCGTCACGGCATCACCATGGACGAGACCGAGCCGCTGGTGGACGACATGATCAAGCGAGGGGTGGCGGAGTTCGACGGCAAGACGCTGACGCTGAGCGACAGGATCTGCACGCCCAAGCCCTCGGACCGCAAGCTGGGCCCGCGCGAGGTGCTGCTGCGCGATGCGATCCGCAAGACCGGCTGCGCGATGACCGAGAATCAGGCCGAGGCGATCCTGCCCGGGCTGGGCATGGAGATGGAAGAGGCCGAGGACATCGCCGATCTGTGGATCGAGCGTGGCATGGCCAGCTTCGAGAACGACAAGCTCGTCCTGAAACCGGAACTTTGCCGGGCCGGCCGCAAGAAGCCCAAGGGCAAGGAGAAGACCGAGACGCCCCCGCCGACGCAGACCGATGCCGAGGCGGTGCTGCTCAGGGCCTTCCGCGAGAATGGCTGCCGCATGACCGAGAAGGATGCCGAGCGCGCCCTGCCGGGGCTGGGCATCGAGATGCGTGTCGCCGATGACATTCTGGAAGGCTGGGCCAGGCGCAAGCTTGCCTGGCTGGAAGGCGAATATGCAGTGATCGCGCCGGGCCTGTGCGGTGCCCATAATCTCGACAAGGACGATTTCGAGGGACGCTTGGAGGCACTGGTTGCCGTCATCAAGCTCAATGGCTGCCGCATGACCGAGAGCGAGGCCGAAAAGGCCCTGCCTGCCGCCGGATTTGACAAGGCCGAAGTCGGAAAGATGGTCGAACGTCTCGTCGCTGAAGGCCGGACGCGACAGGAACGCTCCAGCCTTGAACTGATCGGAGGCGGCTGTTGAACGACAGCCAGGAAAGCCGGATGCGAGGGCATATGCTGCTGCCATTCCTGACAATTTGCCCGGAGGATTGCTGATGCTCCGCCGTCTCCACCACGAACAGCCCGAGAGCTTCGCCTTCACCCCGGCCAACCGCGCCTGGGCCGAGAGGCAGATCGCGAAATATCCCGAAGGCCGACAGGCCAGCGCCATCATCCCGCTTCTGTGGCGCGCGCAGGAGCAGGAGGGCTGGCTCACGCGGCCGGCCATCGAGCATGTCGCCGACATGCTGGGCATGGCCTATATCCGGGCGCTGGAGGTGGCGACCTTCTACTTCATGTTCCAGCTTTCGCCCGTGGGCTCGGTTGCCCATGTGCAGGTCTGCGGCACCACGCCCTGCATGCTGTGCGGCTCGGAAAGCCTCATCGAGGTCTGCCGCGAGAAGATTGCCGCCCACCCGCATGAGCTTTCGGCCGATGGCCGGTTTTCCTGGGAGGAGGTCGAATGCCTCGGCGCCTGCACCAATGCGCCGATGGTCCAGATCGGCAAGGATTACTACGAGGATCTGACCCCGGAAAGCTTCGCCGCTATTCTCGACGCCTTTGCCCGTGGCGAGGTGCCGCGCCCGGGTCCGCAGAACGGGCGCTATTCCTGCGAGCCGGCCTCGGGGCTGACCACGCTGAAGGAATTCGAGGCCGGGCGCGCGCCGCTCAACGCCACGGTGGCGCTGGCCGAGGAAAGGGGCGACACCATCGCGAGGATCACCGGCGAGGAGATGCCGGTACCCGCGCCGACGAGACCGGCCGCGGTGGCCGAGCCCGCCGCCGCGAAGGCGACGGTGCCGGCCGAGGCGGCGCCGGCGGCGCCCGCAGCACCTGCAGCGCCCTCGGCCCCGCAGGCGGCTGCACCGGCCCCGCCGGCCGCGGCGCCGGAACCCGCGGCAGAGGCGGAGGCGGAGGCCACGACCGCCACCCGCC
>RFIR01000293.1 GCA_003695135.1 Alphaproteobacteria bacterium
ATATTGATTGGGGAATTAATTTCAAATTATTTTACGTGCACGCGATCATGATCCCTGCAAGACCTTGTGCATTCCGGGCATCCGCCTACATCCGGGTTCTGCAGGGGTCTCTTCCAATTACTTCATGCGCGCGCGATCATGGTGACCGGAAACCGGACCGATTCAGCAGTTTGCATTCATGCCGGAGTTTCGCACGGGTCTCTGTCAATCAACAGTGAAAACATGGAATACATCGACGGCGCCACAATTTCGTGGCGCCTGCGCGCAATGCCCGGGGCTCGCCGGTATGGTTGTGCGAGGGGCTGCTCCGAATGTCTCACGCACAACTGCCGGTCCCGGATTTCATGCTCAAGCAACAATACCGGGCATCGCCGCTGCGACAATGGCAGGCCGTCTTCCGGTCCGGCCGCCGCTTCAGCCCCGTGGCGGCAGCAGCCGCAATGCCTGCTCGGAGCTTTCCGCATCGCGCACCGCGCGCAGATAGTCGAGAAACTCCGGCGCCTCCCACGGGCCTTCGCCAATGATGCCCGAAATCACGTTGCCGAACGGATCCACGATCAGGGTGGTCGGCGTGAAGCGCAGCCCGACCTGGGCGGCAAGCTCCAGATTGCTTTCGGAGAATCGCGGCAGGGCCTTCAGGCCGTGCGCGTCCATGAAACGGCGGATCTTGGGCATGGCATTGATCTGGTCGACCGACACCGGCACGATCTCGATGCCTTCGGCACGCCAGCCCTTCGCCAAGCGGTCGAGGATCGGCAATTCCCGCCGGCAGACCTCGCACCATGTCGCCCAGATCACCGCCAGAACCACCTTGCCCTTCCAGTCGGGCAGGCGGTGCTCTGCCCCGGCCTCGTCGACGAACGCCGCCTCCGGCACCGCCACCGGCGCGGAAAGCGGGATCAGACGCGTGGCCACCGGCCCGCCGGGCTGCGGCGTGAAGGCCGGCGCGGGCAGGGCGATCAGGCAGGCGAGAATGATGGCGATGGGGCGCATGGCGAGGGTCTCCTTTCGTGGCCAGGCTATACGCCTGCCGGGCGCGCTTGTCTCAAATCCGCGTGAGGCGCGCACTTTGCATGCGCGCCGGTTTTGTGCTCCATGCCCGACATGAACGGATGCCGCCCCCGATTCTGGGAAACCCTTGGCCTCGACGAGCTCTCCCATGCCGAATGGGAGGCGCTGTGCGACGGCTGCGGCAAGTGCTGCCTCCTGAAGCTGGAGGATGAGGAGACGGGCGAGGTTCAGTACACCGATGTCGCCTGCCGCCTGTTCGATGCCGAGACCTGCCGCTGCGGGCAGTACGCGCTGCGCCGGATGCTGGTGCCGGGCTGCGTGCAGCTGACCCCCGAGAACATCGCGGAGAACAAGGCGTGGATGCCGGCAAGCTGCGCCTACCGCCTGCTGGCCGAGGGCAGGCCGCTGCCGCGCTGGCACCCGCTGATCGCGCGCGATCGCTCGGCGGTGCACCGGGCGGGCGAAAGCGTGCGCGGCCGGACGGTGCCGGAATGGGATGTCGATGAGGAGGAACTGGAAGACCATCTCATCGACGGCGTGCTGTGATGGAATTCGGCTCGGACAACACCGCGCCGGCCGCGCCGGAGATCATGGCGGCGCTGGCAGCGGCGAATGCCGGGCACCGGCCCTCCTATGGCGAGGAGGCGGCGATGGGCCGCGTCGCCGGTCGCCTGCGCGAGCTTTTCGAGGCGCCCGATGCCCATGTCGGGCTGCTCGCCACCGGCACGGCGGCCAATGCGCTGGCGCTGGCCTGCCTCTGCCCGCCATGGGGCACGGTGATGTGCCACCGCGCCGCGCATGTCGCAATCGACGAGTGCGGCGCGCCGGAATTCTTCACCGGCGGCGCCAAGCTGACCACGCTTGATGGCGGCGACGCGAAGATCGCCCCCGATGCGCTGGCCGCGGCGATCGCGGCATTGGCGGTGGGCGATGTGCATCGGGCCCAGCCCGCCGTGCTGTCGCTGACCGATGTCACCGAACGCGGCGCGATCTATCGCCCTGCCGAAATCGCCGCGCTTGCCGGCATGGCGCATGAGGCGGGGATGAAGGTGCATCTCGACGGTGCGCGATTCGCCAATGCGCTGGCCGCGCTCGGCTGCAGCCCGGCCGAGCTGAGCTGGAAGGCCGGGGTGGACGCGCTGTGTCTTGGCGGCACCAAGAACGGGCTTATGGCCGCCGAGGCGGTGATCCTGTTCGACCCCGAACTGGCCTGGGAGTTCCAGTTGCGCCGCAAGCGGGGCGGGCATCTCTTCTCCAAGCACCGGTTTCTGTCGGCGCAGATGGAGGCGTATCTGGAGGGCGATCTGTGGCTGAGGATGGCCGGGCATGCCAATGCCATGGCCGCGCGGCTGGCAGGCGGTCTGGCGGCGAAAGGGTATCCGCCTGCCCATCCGGTCGAGGCCAATATCGTCTTCACTGCCTTCCCGGCTGACCTGCTCACGCAGCTGCAGGGGCAGGGTCTGCAGACCAGCGTCTGGCCGGCCGAGCCCGGCACCCCGGCGGCGGCGCGCGACGATCCCCTGTGCCGGCTCGTCTGCAGCTGGGCGACCACGGAAGACGAGGTCGATGCGCTGATCGATGCGCTGTAGCGCCCGGTCCGGGTGGACGCGGCGCGACGGAGCCTGGTTCCGGAACCTCCACGGCATCATGCGCCGGCAGTGGTGCCCGTGGCGGACGCCTCAAATCCGATCAGGGGAGATCCCGGCGAAACTCTGGCGGCCTGACCTCGCCGGTGTGCTCAGGCGCCACGAGATTGTAGTGCCGGGCATGTTTTTCGCACTTTCCCTTTTGAGTGATGGACACCCCTGCAAAACCCGGCTGCTTGCGGATCCATGGAATGCGCCAGGTTTCTTCGAGCGCCGCTGTAGGGTGCGCATTCATGGCGCACCATCGCCAGGCGCGGGGTCACATGGAACGGTGCGCCATGAATGCGCGCCTACGGATGTTGCGAGCGGATGTCCGGAACGTGCAAGGTGTTGCAGGGATCATGCTTGCGGGCATGCAAGATAATTGGAAGAGACCCCTGCGAAACCCTGATGGCCTGACCCATCCGTTCCGCTCGGGCGCCGCGTAATGCGGCGCCGGCGATGATTGTTCTTGATTTTCACGTATTTGACAAATATTGATTGGGGAATTATTTTCTAGAGACCCCTGCAAAACTCAACCAGCCAGACCCGAGCCTTCCGCGCGGGCGCCGCGAAATGCGGCGCCATGTGCGCTCTTCTTGTTTTCACTGTTGATTGATAAATATTGATTGAGAAGTTATTTTTTAATTATTTTATGCGCGCGCAGATTTGATTGGTCTGAAAGCTGGCGTATTCATGATTCCTGTATACATCCTGGTTTTGCAGGGGTCTCTTCTAATTATTTTACGTGTACGCTATCCTGGTTTCTTCAAAATCTAGTGCATTCATGACATCTGCCTGCAGAGATATTTTGTAAATGTCTCTGGAAAATAATTCCAAATCAATATATACCAGAGATCCCTGCGAAACCCCGGCGCGACGGAGCATCCCAGGCGAGACACGTTTTCTGCCAATGTGTACTGCGCGCGCGTAAAGTAATTAGAAAATAATTCCCCAATCAATATTTAACAATCAACAGTGAAAACAGGGCGAACGCCTATGGCGCCTCAATTTCGCGGCGCCCAAGCGGAACGTCCGGGTCTGGCTGATGGAGCTTCGCAGGGGTCTCTGGCAATCAACGGTCAAAACATGAACAACCTCGGCGGTCGCACATTCCGTGGTGCGGAGGCGGAGCGACGGGTCTGGCTCGAGGCGGTTCGCCGAGGTCCCGCGCAATGATCATCGGGTCGCGCACACACCGCATTCTTCCACCGGGGCATGGCATCCCCGCGGGCTCACCCGGCCCCGATTTCAGGCCCTGCCGTGCCGGCAACGCCCCGGCCTTTAGTCGCCCGGCTGCATCTCATCGCAGCGGCCGATCGCGACCGCCTGCCCGATCTCGTCGCAGACGGGCAGTTCGATCCTGGGGTTCAGACGAAGGCTCAGATCCTGCCCCACACGGGCACCCAGCCCCTGAATGGCGGGAAGGATCGCAAGCAACACGATTGCGCTCAAACCCGCCACACCGGCGGTGAGCAAGGACAACTCGACGGTTTTCACTGCACGCTCCTGCATCGGCTTTGCGCCGTTTCACTGCCTCGGTTTGTTCTTGGTCTTGGTACTGCTTCTTGTTTTGGCGCAGCATAAGGCATCCGGTTAACCTTGACTAGGGGTTAAGGTTAACCGCCCTTCTAGGCGTGATTGCTTAACAACAGGTGGATAGGCGGCGGCTTGGCCGGTTCGCAACCGGCGCGGTTCTGCTATAGACGGGCAGGAGCAGCAGCGGAATACAGGCCGATCCCATGAAACTTCCGATCTGCGCCGCCCTGATCGGCGGCCTCATCTGCAGCGCGGCGCTGGCCGAGACTCCGGCCAAGCGCCTGTTCGGCGCCGCGACTGCGCCGAGCCCCGGGCCGGCCCGCGTCTTCGGTACCTATGCCAGGGGCTGCCTGCAGGGGGCGGTGAAGCTGCCCGATACCGGCCCGACCTGGCAGGCGATGCGGCTGGGGCGCAACCGTCACTGGGGCCATCCGGCGCTGATCGCCTTCATCGGGCGGCTCAGCATGGCGGCGCGGCGGGCGGGCTGGCCGGGCCTCTATGTCGGCGACATGGCCCAGCCGCGGGGCGGGCCGATGCTGAGCGGCCATCGCTCGCACCAGATCGGGCTCGATGTCGACATCTGGATGCTGAAACCCCGCAGCCTGAAGCTGAGCCGGGCGCGGCGCGAGTCGATCTCCTCGATCTCGGTGCTGCGCGCCGACCGGCTCGGCGTCAACCGCAACTGGACAAGCATCCATCACGCCGTCCTGCGCGCGGCAGCAAAGGACCCGGCGGTGGCACGCATCTTCGTCACCGCGGCGGTGAAGAAGGCGATGTGCGAGGCCAGCCCGCCGGGCGACCGCGCCTGGCTGCGCAAGATCCGGCCGTGGTGGGGGCACCGGACGCATTTCCACGTCAGGCTGCACTGCCCCAAGGATTCGCCCGATTGCCGCGAGCAGAAACCGCCGCCGCCCGGCGATGGCTGCGGCAAGGAACTGGCCTGGTGGTTTTCCGACGAGGCGCTGCACCCCAAGCCGCCGAAGGAACCGCCCAAGCCGCGCCCCGAGCTGACGCTCGCCGATCTGCCGCCGGCCTGCCGGGGCGTTCTGGCCGCGCAGTGATGCTGCGGCTCTTCCTCGCCCTCATCCTGGCCTCGCCGACCGTGTGCGCCGCGGCGCAGCCGCGGCTGGTCGAGCTGTCGCGGCTGGTGCTGACCGATCCCGATCCGCGCTTCGGCGGGCTGTCGGGGATCGAGCTCGATGCCGACGGCACGCGCATCGCCATGGTCGGCGACAAGGGCATTCTGGTCACCGGCCGGCTGAAGCGGCAGGGCGACCGCATCACGGGCGCCGAACTCCACATCGCCGATCTGCACGACAAGCACGGCAAGGTGCTGAAGGGCGGGTTTCTCGCCGATGCCGAGGGGCTGGCCTTCGACGGGCAGGGCGGGTTTCTCGTCTCCTTCGAGGGGCTGCACCGCATCAAGCGTTACGCCGCGCCCGACGCGCCGAGCCGGAACGGGCCGCGCTGCCCGCAATTCCGCCGGCTGCAGAAGAATTCGGGGCTGGAGGCGCTGGCGCGCGCGCCCGACGGCACCGTCTACGCCATCCCCGAACGGTCCGGGCGCTGGAAGCGGCCCTTCCCGGTCTACCGCATGCGCGGGCGGCGCTGCGATGCCAGGCTGAGGATCCCGCGCCGGGGCACGTTTCTGGTCACCGGCGCCGATTTCGGCCCCGACGGCATGCTCTACATCGTCGAGCGCTCCTTCCAGCTGATCGGCTTTGCCACCCGCATCCGCCGCTTTGCCGTCCGCGGCAACCGGATCGCGGACGAAGAGGTGCTCATGGAAACCGGCCATGGCGCCATCGGCAATCTGGAGGGCATCGCCGTCTGGCGCGACCCTGCGGGCAGCATCCGGCTGACGCTGGTCAGCGACGACAATTTCTCCTTCTTCCAGCGCACGCTGCTGATCGAGTTCAGGGTGGACGATGCGCCGCGATTGCGCCCCCGGCCGAGGCCGTCTAGAAGCACCGCCGACTAGGGAGGGAAGCCCATGGACAACGCCGCGCTGGAACACGCCATCGAAGCCGCCTGGGAGGTGCGCGAGACCCTGTCGCCCGCCACCACCGGCGAGATGCGCGAGGCGGTGGAGGAGACGCTGGACGCGCTCGATTCGGGTCGGCTGCGGGTGGCCGAGCGGCGCGAGAG
>RFIR01000034.1 GCA_003695135.1 Alphaproteobacteria bacterium
GCCTTCATCGGCCACATGAAGCCGCCGATGGGCACCTCGATTGTCGACGTGGCCGACCCCGCCGCGCCACGGGTCATCGCCCACATCCCGCCGCCCGACGAGTATTCGCACACCCACAAGGTGCGGGTGGTCGGCGACATCATGATCACCAATGTCGAGCAGGACCGCCGGCACTTCCTGCGCAAGGGCGCACGCCTGCCCGAGCTGCGCGGGCGCGGCCTCGACGACGCCGCCATCGCCGCCGAGCTTGGGGTGACGCCAGCCGACATCCCCGAGCTGGAGGAAGCGCAGGCGCGCGGCTACGCCTCGGGCGGCTTCCGGGTCTGGGACATCTCGGAGCCCTCCGCGCCACGGCTCCTGTCCTATGTCAGGACTCACGGCTTCGGCGTGCACCGCTTCGACATGGATGCGCGCTTTGCCTACATCTCCACCGAGATGGAAGGATATGTCGGCAACATACTGGTCATCTACGACATCTCCGATCCCGCGAATCCGGCCGAGGTCTCGCGCTGGCACATGCCGGGCCAGCATGTGGCAGGTGGCGAGACGCCGACATGGAGCGGCTACGGCCACCGGCTGCACCACGCGATGCGGGTGGGCGACGAGCTCTGGGCCGCGGTCTGGCATGCCGGGATGCGGGTGCTCGATGTCTCCGACATCGCAAGGCCGCGGGTGGCAGGCTCCTATGTCTGGCCCAGGGCGATCCCCGAGCCCACCCACACCGTGATGCCGCTGGAACACACCATCGGCGGGCGGCGCTACGCCGTGGCCATCGACGAGGAACACGACCACATCCCCGGCCGCCTGCACGGCTTCCTGTGGGTGCTCGACGTCACCGATCTCTCGGCCATCGAGCCGGTCGCGGCATGGGACCTCAGCGAGCGCGCCAGCCCCTGGGCCGGGCAGCCGGGCATCCGCTTCGGCGCCCATCAGTACCGCGAGCGGCTCGACGGTACGCTGGTCTACGCCACATGGTTCGCCGGCGGGCTGCGGTTGATCGACCTCGCCGACCCGCTCATGCCGCGCGAGATCGCCCATTACATCCCCGAGCCGGCCGATGGCAGCGCGCCGCAATCGAACGATGTCGATCTCGACGCGGCGGGGCGCATCTATCTGCTCGACCGCGTCAACGGCCTCGACATACTGGAGCTGAGCACATGAGTTCGCCCGATCCCGACCTGCTGCCGCCCGGCATCGACCCCGAGCGCCCCGCGCTCGGCATCCGCCGGGTGGCCGCGCGCAACGACGCCGCGACCCGCACGGTGATGATGGTGCGCGACCATGTGCTGGTGACCGACGAGAAGGGCACCAATACCGGCCCGACGCCGCTGGAGATGTGCCTGAGCTCGCTCCTGGGCTGCGAGGGCGTCATCATCAACCGCTGCGCCGAGGCGATGCGATTCGCCTATACCGCGGTGGACATGGAGGCCGATGGCGAGGTCGATCAGCGCGGCAGCCGGGGCGTGCAGGGCGTGCGGCCCTATTTCAACTGGGTCCGGCTGCGCATCCGCATCCATACCGACGAGCCGCAGGAACGGCTCGACCGGCTGGCGCGCAATGTCGAATACCGCTGCCCGGTGATGAACCTGTTCCGCTCTGCCGATGTCGGGCTGGAGGTGACGTGGGAGAGGGTGGCGCCGTGAAGCTGCGGCTGTCGGTCAATGGCGAACGCCACGAGCTCGAGGCCGATGACGACACCCCGCTCGCCTATGTCCTGCGCGAGGATCTGGGGCTGAAGGGCACCAGGATCGGCTGCGGGCTGGAACAGTGCGGCGCCTGCGCGGTGCTGGCCGATGGTGAGCCGGTGCTGAGCTGCGTGAGCCCGGCCGCCGCCTTTGCCGGGCGCGAGATCACCACCGTGGAGGGGATCGCCGCCAGCGACACCGGACGGCGGGTACAGGCGGCCTTCATCGCCGCCGGTGCCGCGCAATGCGGCTATTGCACCGCCGGGCTGGTGGTCGCGGTCACCGGCCTGCTGATGCGCGAGCCCGCGCCCGACCGCGAGCACGTGAAGCGCGCGCTCGCCCCGCATATCTGCCGCTGCGGCAGCCATCCGCGCGTGCTGCGCGCCGTCGAGATCGCCGCGAGGCAGCCATGAATCTCGACGACTATCCGCGCATCGGCGACTGGCTGGCGCTCGGGGCAGACAGGCTCCTGGTCCGGACCGGCAAGGTCGATATCGGCCAGCGCATCTCCACCGCGCTGGCGGGCATCGTGGAGGAGGAGCTGACGCTGCCGCAATCGTCCATCGCGGTGCAGCCGGTTCGCACCGGCGAGAGCCCGGACGAAGGCATGACCTCGGGCAGCAACTCCATCGAGCAGTCGGGCCGGGCGGTGCGTCTGGCCGCGGCGACACTGCGCCGGCTGATCCTTGCCCATGCCGCCGAGACCATGGGCGGGGCGCCGGAGGACTGGCGGCTGGAGGCCGGCATGGTCAGCGGGCCGGGCAGCAACCGCCCGGTACCGGTGCTCGATCTCGCCCGGCAGATCGATCTCGACCAGCCGGTGGCCACCGATCTGCCCCCTGCCCCGCGCGGCGCGCCCCGCTCGCTGCCGATGCGGGGGCTGGAGGACCTCGTCACCGGGCGCTTCCGCTTCATCCACGACATCGAGCTTGACGGCATGCTGCATGCCCGCGTCATCCGCCCGCCCCACGCCCGCGCCCGGCTCGCCGGCATTGCGGAGGGCGCGGTCGAAAGGCTGGCCGATGAAGGCTTCGCGGTGGTGCGCGACGGCTCCTTCCTCGCC
>RFIR01000294.1 GCA_003695135.1 Alphaproteobacteria bacterium
GCCCGGGCAGCGCCCGCCGTTCGACGGGCTTACGCGGCCCCGCAGGGGCCACGGTCCCGTCTCACCCCCAGGCGGGCGCTTCCGCGTTCGACGCGCTTACGCGGCGCCACCGGCGCCACGGTCGCGTCTCACCCTCGGGCGGTCACTGCCCTCAACGCCTCGAGAGCAACCGTCGGCCCTGGAACGTCTGCAATGGAGAAGTCACCGGGGCGCGAGTCGAAATCATCGCGTCTTGAAATGCTACGGAGCGTCAGCGCAAGAGCGCCGGCACCGCATCCACCCAGGCGCCGTCGCTGCGGGCCGATTCGACGGCGGCATGGATCGCCGCCACCGAGCGCAACCCGTCCTCGGCCCGCGGCGCGAGATCGGCGGCCGGATCGGGCCGGCGTCCCTCGCGCGCGGCCATGATCGCCTCGGCCAGATCGGCATAGATGTTGGCGAAGGCCAGAGGCATGCCCTCGGCATGGCCGATGGTGACCCGGCTGGCGCGATCGGCCTCGGGCGACAGCCCCGCCTCGCCGCGCTCGACGATCTGCACCCGCCCGCCGGTGGGGGTGTAGAAGAGCTGGTTGGGCTGTTCCTGCGCCCAGCGCAGCCCGGCCTTCTCGCCGAAGACCTGCAGCGTCAGCCCGTGCATGCGCCCGACCGCCACTGCCGAGCTCCACAGCCGTCCGACCGTGCCGCCGGTCATGCGGAAATTGACCATCGCATCGTCTTCCAGCGCCCGCGAGGGGATGGTGGAGACGAAATCGGCCGACAGCCGCGCCACCTCCTGCCCGGTGACGAAGCTGGCCAGATGCAACGCATGGATGCCGCAATCGGCGAACTGGGCCGAGACCCCCATCTGCACCGGATCGTAGCGCCAGCGGATGCGGGGATTGTCGGCCTGGGCGGCATCGGCGTGATGGCCATGGCTGAACTCGGCCACCACCACCCGCACCGCGCCCAGATCGCCGCGCGCGACCATGGCCCGCATCTGCCGCACCAGCGGATAGCCGGAATAGCCGTAATTCACCGCGCAGATGCGGCCCGTCTCGCGCGCGGTGCGCACCAGCGCCTCGCCCTCCTCCACGGTCACGGTCATCGGCTTTTCGCACAGCACGTGGAAGCCGGCCTGAAGAAAGGCGCGGGCGATCTCGAAATGGGTGGCGTTCGGCGTGGCCACGGTGACCAGATCGACGCGGTCGGCGCGGCCGCGCTCGCCATCGAGCATCTCGCGCCAGTCGCCATAGGCCCGGTCGGGGGCGATGCCGAGCTTCTGCGCGAAGGCGCGCCCGGCCTGCGGGTCGTGATCGAGCGCGCCGGCCACGAAGTCGAACGCCCCGTCGATCCGTGCCCCCAGCCGGTGCGCCGGCCCGATCTGCGAGCCCTCGCCACCGCCAATCATGCCCCAGCGCAATGCCGCCATGGGTCGTCTCCTTCGCTGCGGCCGCGCCCTGCCGGCATGGCCTGACTGGTTACCGATGGTTGCCGCCTCACGGAATCTCGGCCACGCGCACCCAGTCGCGGCGCGAATCGCTCAGAAAGGCCGCCTCGATGACCCGGTTGACCGCCAGCCCCTCGGCGAAATCGGGCCAGCGGTTCTCGCCGCTCTCGATGGCAGCGAGGAAATCGCGCGCCTCGATGATGATCTGGTCCTGATAGCCGGTGCCATGCCCCGGCCCCTGGCAGAAGGCCAGGTAGTCGGGATGCGCCGGGCCGGTCAGGATCTTGCGAAAGCCCTGCTCGGCCTCGGGGCCCTCGCGCAGATAGAGCCAGAGCGCGTTCTGATCCTCCTGATCGAAACGGATCGCGCCCTTCGTGCCGTGCACCTCATAGGCATAGCCCATCTTGCGCCCCGTGGCGATGCGGCTGAAGAAGAGATGCCCCATCGCCCCGCCGGCAAAGCGCACCATCATCTGGGCCTGATCGTCATTGGTGACGGCCGCGCCGCCGCGGCGTGCATGCACCGTCTCGATGCGGGCCGAGAGTTCCTCGACCGGCCCCATCAGCGCATGGGCGCAGTTGATCATGTGCGGCGCAAGATCGCCCATCGTGCCATTGGCGCGGCCCTGCGCGCGCCAGGTGGCGGGGCCGTCGGGATCGGCGAAGAAATCCTCCGTGTGCTCGCCGCGAAAACAGGTCACCGCGCCGATGCGGCCTTCGGCCAGCAGCTGGCGCGCGTATTGCGTGGCCGGCGTGCGGACATAGTTGAAGCCGATCATGCTGATCGCCCCGCTCGCCTCGGCCGCGGCGACCATCGCCTTGCTGTCTTCCAGCGAGGCGCCGAGCGGCTTTTCGCAGAAGACCGGCTTGCCCCGCTCGAAGGCGGCGAGCGCGATGTCGCGATGGGTGTGCTGGGGCGAGGCGATGATCACCGCCTCGACGCCCGGATCCGCGACCAGCTCCCGCCAGTCGGCGGTCGCCCGGGCAAAGCCGTATTCGCGGCGATAGCGTTCGGCCGAATCCGGACTGCTGGCGCAGACCATCCGCAGCACCGGTCTGAGCGCGGTGGCGAACACGGCGCCGACCGCGCTGTAGGCCACGGCATGGGCCTTGCCCATATAGCCGCCTCCGATGATTCCGATCCCGATCTCAGCCACCGTCCACCTTGCGCATTTGCCGGTTTGCAACCGGTTCCAAAACGGGTATCCTCCATCCCCGACATCCGGTCAAGTGCCAAGCCCGACCGATGCCGCCCGGCGCGGCAACGGGTTCCGGCGCGGTTGGCATCGGCACGAAAGCGGTGGCGGGCAAGGGAGAAAACCGGTGCTGGACGCAGTACTAGACGGCATCCGTGACAATGATTTCCTCATTGTCGGCCGCGCCGGGATCGACTTCTTCACCGATCCGGGCGTGCGGCTGGAGGATGCCGAGCGCGTCTCGGTCGATCTCGGCGGCTCGGCGGCCAATATCGGCGCGGGCATCTGCAAGCTGGGCGGGCGGGCTGCGCTGGTCACCTGCGTCTCCGACGACAGCATCGGCAGCTACTGCCTCGGCCGGCTTGCCCATTACGGCGTCGACGCCTCCCATGTGCGCAAGGTGGGCGGCGAGGCGCGCAACTCGCTCGCCGTCTATGAAAGCCGCGTCGAGGGCCACCGCAACGTGATCTATCGCAATGGCGCGGCCGATTTCGAGATGTCGCAGGCCGATGTGGCCGGCATCGACTACGCCCGCTACGGCGCGCTGATCACTGCCGGCACCGTGTTTGCCGCCGAGCCATCGCGCAGCGCCGCCTTCTCGGCCATCCGTCTGGCCCGCGCCGCCGGGCTGCCGGTCCTCTTCGATGTCGATTACCGCCCCTATTCCTGGCCCTCGCCACAGGTCGCCAGGGATGTGCTGTCGGCCGCGGCCGTCGAAAGCGACATGATCGTCGGCAATGACGAGGAATTCGGCTTCATCGCCGGCGCGCATGAACGCGGGCGCGATGCGGCGCGCGATCTTGCCGCCGATGGCAACCGCATCGCCATCTACAAGATGGGCGAAGGCGGCGCGATCACCTTTGCCGAAGGCGAGGCGATCGCTACCGGCATCTATCCGGTCACGGCGCTCAAGCCCACCGGTGCGGGCGACAGCTTCATGGCCGGGCTGCTGACCGGTCTGGCCGCGGGCATGGCGCTGCGCGATGCGGTGCTGCGCGGATCGGCCTGCGCCGCGATCACCGTATCGAAACCTGGCTGCGCCCCGGCCATGCCCCGACCGGCCGAGCTGCAGGAATTTCTCGCAAACCACCCCGGCCCGACCCGGCCGCAAGGAGGCTGAGCCATGCACATCCCGCCCCATGACAACCGCAACCGGCCGATCGTCGATGCCGGCAATCCGACGGTGCCGCTCAACTATTTCAACATCGTCAGGCTGAAGCGCGGCGAGGCCTTCGAATACGCGGTGCCGGGCTACGAGACCTGCATCGTGCCGGCCACCGGCACGGTCGATGTCGCCATCGGCGATTTCAGTGCCGAGGCGCTGGGCGGGCGCGGGGTCGATGTCTGGGATGGCGAGCCGGAGGGTGTCTATGTCCCCACCGCCGCCGCCGCGCGCATGGTCTGCGTCTCGGACGCGGCCGAGGTCTTCGTGGCCGGGGCGGCCTTCGACGAGGTGCTGGAGCCCTTCGCGGTGCGCGCCGACGAGCTCGATCTGGTGCAGTACGGCTCCGACGACACCAAGACGCATCGCAAGATCAAGCACATCCTCGGCCAGAAGCAGGCGGGCCGGGTCGGCCGGCTGCTGGTCAGCGAACTCTACACCGTCGGCAAGGGCGGCTGGTCGGGGTTTCCCAGCCACAAGCACGACACCGACCGTCTGCCTGACGAGACGCGGCATGACGAGACCTACAATTTCCGCTTCCGCCCACGCCACGGCTCCGGCCTGCAGATGCTCCAGCGCGAGGACGGGCAGCCGGGCGATGCCTGGCACATCGTCGACGGCTCCACGATCTGCATCGACCGCGGCTACCACCCCTGCTGCGTGCTGCCGGGCTACGAGATGTATTACTTCACCATCCTCGGCGGGCTCTCCCAGCGGCCGCTGGTGCAGTATTTCCAGCCCTCCCATGCCGATCAGATCGAGACCATTCCCGGCATCAAGGACATGATCGCCAAGTTCAAATGACCCTGGCCACGCTATCGGAGGTCCTGCAACCCGCGCTGGGAGGCGGCTACGCTGTGGCCGGTCTGGTCTGCCTCGGCTGGGAGGACGCGCGCGCCTATGTCGCGGCCGCTGAGGCCGAAGGCTGCCCGGTCATCCTGCAGGCCGGCCCCGGTGCGCGCACCCACATGCCGGTCCACATCTGGGGCGCGATCTTCGCCGAGCTGGCCGAACGGGCATCGGTGCCGGTCGTCAGCCATCTCGACCACGGGCAGAGCGCGGCGGAATGCAAGGAAGCCATCGAGGCCGGCTTTTCCTCGGTGATGTTCGACGGCTCGCGGCTGGCGCTTGAGGACAACATCCGCCAGACCGCCGCGATTGCCGAGGCGGCGCATGCCGCCGGTATCTCCTGCGAGGGCGAGATCGGCTTTGTCGGCTATGCCGGCGGCGCGGCCTCGGCAGGCACCGATCCGGCCGAGGCTGCGCGCTTCGCCGCCGAGACCGGCGTCGACGCGATGGCGGTCTCGGTGGGCAATGTCCATCTGCAGCAGGGCGCCGGGGCAGAACTCGACGAGGCCCGCATCGCCGCCATATCGGCGCTAACACCCATGCCTCTGGTCATCCATGGCGGCTCCGGCGTGCCGCCCGAACAGCGCCGGCGGCTGGCGCGGGGCTCGACCGTCTGCAAGTTCAACATCGGCACCGAACTGCGCATGGCCTTCGGCGCCGCACTGCGCGAGGCCGTGAACCGCGACCCGGACCGGTTCGACCGCATCGCGATCCTGTCGGAGACCGAAGCGCCGGTGATGGAGACGACAAGGCGGGTCCTGCGCAACCTGATGCCCGGCCCCGGCGAGCGCTAAGCGCCGGCGAAACCTCGCAGAAACCGCACCTATCGCAGCACGTTGCCGCCATCGACGCTGAGCGTCTGGGCGGTCATGTATTGCGACTGGTCGCTGGCGAGGAACACGGCGACCCGCGCCACCTCGAAGGGCCGGCCCATGTAGCCCAGCGGCACCGCCTCGCCCACCTCGCGCTTCTTCTGCCCGATTGCCTTGCCCTCGAAACGGGCGAAGAGCGCATCGACCGTCTCCCACATCGGGGTGTCGATGACGCCGGGCGAGATCGCGTTGACGCGGATCCGGTGCGGGGCCAGCGCCAGCGCCGCCGACTGGGTATAGCTGATCACCGCCGCCTTGGTGGCGCAGTAATGGGCCACCAGCGCCTCGCCGCGATGCCCGGCCTGGCTGGCGAGATTGATCAGGCTGCCCGGGCGGCCGGCGGCGACCAGCGCCCGCGCGCTGGCCTGCAGGATCGCATACATCGCCCGCACGTTGACCCCGAACAGCCGGTCGAACTGGTCGAGATCGGCCTCGAGCACGCTGCCCATGTCGAAGAGCGCGGCGTTGTTGAACAGGATGTCTGGCGCCCGCTCGCCGATCCACGCGCAGCAGGCGCCCAGCCCCTCGGGGTCGAGCAGGTCGAATCCGCGATGCTCGCTGTCGCACTCGCCGGCAAACTCCGGCGCGAGATCGGTGGTCAGCACCCGCGCGCCCAGCGCCGCGAAATGCTCCGCCGTCGCCCGGCCGATGCCGCCATTGGCGCCGGTAACAAGGCAGGTCCGGCCGCTCAGGTCGGTCGGTGCGGGGTCGAGTTGCATGCACCTTCTCCACGCGATGTGCCGGCGGGGCCGGGCTGCTCCGCCCGCTCGCACCCCAACGCCTAGGCCAGCGTGCAGACGAGCGTCAAGCGTATCCGCCGCCTGCGATCGCGCGACGTATCGCGGATTAAGGGAGTTGCAACTCCGCCCGGTCAATAACGGCCGCGTCGCGCCGCTGGCGCGGATTCCAGCAGCCCACCGATTCGGGAGGAGGCGCAAAATCATGAGATCACATGTCGGCATTCCGTCACACGACCTTCCCGCGCGTGCGCGCCGGTGCCCCGGCTCGGCGGGCACAACCCGTCATGGCGGGGGGGCAAGGTGAGCGAGCCGATCGTGCTGGAGGCGCGGCTGGGCCTGCCGCAGGCTGAGGCGCTGCTGGACAGGCTGCGTCAACCCGACGCGCTGAGCGAGGAACTCGCCTTCGATGCCTCGGGGGTCGAGGAGTCAAGCGCCGCCTGGATCGCCGTGCTGATCGGTTTCCTGCAGGCACGGCCCGATTCGACAGCACCGGTCCGGGTGATCGATCCATCCTCGGAATTCGTCGATGCTTTCTCGGATCTCGGGCTGTTTCAGGATCTCATGCGAATGGAGTTTAGCTGATGAAACGCGTGCTGGCTGTCGACGACTCCGCCACCCTCCGCAACATGCTGTGTGACTGTCTGCGCAGCGCCGGGCATCAGGTGGTGGAGGCTGAAAACGGACAGGAGGCGCTCGACCGGCTGCGGTCCGAGAAGCCCGATATCGTCATCACCGATCTGACCATGCCGGTGATGGACGGTCTCGATTTCATCGCCGCGGCGCGATCCGAGCCCGAGGGGCGCGGCCTGCCCATGCTTCTCCTGACCACCGAGACGGCCGAACATCTCAAGCAGCGCGCGCGAGAGATCGGCGCCACGGGCTGGCTGACCAAGCCCTTCGATCCCGACACCATCCTGCGTCTCGTCAACCAGCTTGCGTGAGCCCGGCCATGCCGACAGACGAGATGGAAGAATACCAGGCGATCTTCTTCGCCGAATGCGCCGATCTGCTGGTCGATCTGCAGGACCGGTTCGACGAGATGGCCGATGGCGCGGTGGAGCCCGAGACCATCAACGCCGCCTTCCGCGCGGTGCATTCGATCAAGGGCGGCGCCTCGGCCTTCGGCTTTGACGGGCTGGTCGGCTTCGCCCATGTCTTCGAGACCACCCTCGACCGGCTGCGCAGCGGCACGCTGGAACTGACGCAGGAGCTTCTGGGCCTGCTTCAGCGCGCCGGCGACATCATCGCGCTGCTGGTCGAGCAGGCGCGCGACGGGATCGACGTGCCCCAGGACCGGATCGACAGGGTGCTGGGCGAGTTGCGCGAGGCAAGCGGGATCGAGGCGGCAGAGGAATGCGAAGACGCCCCTGCTGGAGATGCCCCTGCTGCGGAGCCCGAGGCGTCAGAGGCCGGGCCGGAAGAGGACGCGGCCGCCGAACGCGAGGTCAGGCTGAGACTTGCGATCCGTGACGGCTTCCATCGCCGCGGCCACGACCTGCTGAGGGTGATCCGCGGCCTGCGCGAATTCGGCCTGACCGGCGTCGAGCCTCCCGACAGTTTCCCGCCCCCGGCCGAATTCGACCTGCACGCTCCGGGCGATACCTGGCAGCTGAAGCTTGTCACTGCACTGCCGGTTGACGAGATAGCCGCCTATTTCGACGTCTATGACGGCCTGATCGAGGTCGAGATCGACGCCGATGAGGCGAGTGGTCAGGAGCCGGCCCGCGATGATGCCCCGCCTGCGTCGGCCCAGACGCAGGATCACCCTCCTGAGGGGAGCGGCGCCGACGGCGCGCAGCATGCCGTGGCGCCGGCGCAGAAACGCGCCGCTCCAAAGCCGAAGGATGCGGAGGCGGCGTCGCGGCCGGTCAAGCGGTCGGGTGACGGCGAACGCACGGTGAAATCGCTGCGCGTCGACATCAGCCGCATCGACCGGCTGGTCAATCTGGTCGGCGAAATCGTCATCACCCAGGCGGTGCTGGCGCAGAAGCTGTCCGAGAACTCTCCCTCCGGCGATCTGGAACTCGGGCACGCGGTCGAAAACATGGCCAGACACACGCGTGAGTTGCAGGACAGCGTCATGGCCATCCGCGCCCAGCCGATCAAGTCGGTTTTCCAGCGCATGCCGCGGCTGGTGCGCGACCTTGCCGACACGCTGCAAAAGGATGTGCGCATCCAGCTTTCGGGCGAGCAGACCGAGGTCGACACCACGGTGATCGAGGAATTGGCCGAACCGCTCACCCACATGCTGCGCAACTCGATGGATCACGGCATCGAGCCGACGGCGGAGGAGCGCATCGCCGCGGGCAAGCCCGCACAGGGCACCATCCATCTCTCGGCCGAACATCGCGGCGAGCGCGTGATCATCACCGTCGCCGATGACGGGCGCGGCATCGACCGCGAGAAAGTGCGCGCCAAGGCGATCGAGCGCGGGCTGATCTCGCCCGATGACAATCTCGGCAATGAGGAGATCGACAACCTGATCTTCCACCCCGGCTTTTCCACCGCGAACGAGATCTCCTCGGTATCGGGCCGCGGTGTCGGCATGGACGTGGTGCAAAAGAAGATCCAGTCCCTCGGCGGGCGCTGCACATTGAAGAACCAGCCGGGCAAGAGTCTGAGTTTCGAGATCACCCTGCCCCTGACCCTTGCCATCCTCGACGGCATGGCCATCGGCATCGGCGAGGAGCGTTTCATCCTGCCGCTGTCCAGCGTGGTCGAGGCAGTGCGGGTCGAACAGGCCCAGATTCAGCTCCTGCCCGGTGGCGGGCAGGTCCTGCCCTTGCGCGGACAGTATGTTCCGATCCTCTCGCTGCGCGAAACCCTGGGCCTCAAGCCGTCATCGCACCGCGAGGAGATGGCGATCCTGGTCGATGCGGAATCGAACGGCCTTGTCGCGGTGCTCGTCGATGAGCTGCTGGGCCAGCGACAGGTGGTGCTGAAGAGCCTCGAAGCGAACTATCAGCGCGTCGAGGGGGTCTCGGGCGCGACGATTCTCGGCGATGGCCGCGTGGCGCTCATCCTCGACATCCCCGCCCTCATCCGCTCGACCCGCATCCCGCCGCGTGCCGCCGGCGCCAAGATCGCCGCAGCCGGCATGATGACACCGTCCCCATCCAGCATCGGAGCCCTGCAATGACCGCGATGGACATCGCCCAGCCCGAACCCGCCGCGCCCGCCGACGCCGCGACCCGGCAGTTCGTCACCTTCCTTGTCGGCGAACGCATCTATGGCGTCGACATCATGCAGGTGCGCGAGATCCGGCAATGGATTCCGGCCACGCCGCTGCCCAACCAGCCCCATTTCACCCGCGGCGTGCTCAATCTGCGCGGGACCATCGTGCCCGTGCACGACCTCAGGGCCAAGTTCGCCGGGGCGCTCACCGATGCGACCGAGAATCATGTGGTCCTGATCGCCTCGGTCGGCGGACAGACCATCGGCGTGCTGGTCGACGCGGTGTCCGACATCATCTCGGTCGACACCTCCGAAATCCGACCGGTGCCCGACAATGCCGGCGAGGCCGACATCAGTGCGCTTCTGGGTCTGGTCAGCACCGAGGATGCCATGGTCGTCCTTCTCGACCTCGCCACGCTGTTCCCGCCTCCCGATCGGGACGAGGACTGATCCACCATTCCCTACTGCAGACAGAGTGTTCCCATGACCCAGTCCGATACGAAGGAAACGACCAAGGAACCGGCCCGTCGCGGCTTCGGCATCAGGGCCAGGCTGACCGCCTTCATGTTGGTGACGACAATGACGATCGCCACTGCGGTGGTGATCAGCGGCTATCTCATCGCAAGGGAGATCGTCATCGAGGATGCCGAACGCACCCTGAAGAATCAGAACCTTGCCCAGAGCGCCGAACTGAAGGGCTGGCTGGACGGGATCACCTCCGATCTCGAGCTCATGAGCGGCAACGAGGTCGGTCGCAAGGCGCTGGCGGAGTTTTCGGATGCCTTCGCAGCCTGGCAGGGCGATGCCCGGGCCGATCTGCAGCGCATCTATATCGACGACAACCCCAACCCCACCGGCGAGAAGCAGAATCTGGACGCGGCCGGCAACGGCACGCCATATGACGAGACGCACCGGGCCTGGCATGCGGAGCTGCGCGCATTCCAGCAAAACCGCGGCTATTATGATCTGTTCCTGATCGATGCGCAGGGCAATGTCGTCTACACCGTCTTCAAGGAACGCGATTTCGCCACCAACCTGATCTCGGGCGAATGGGCGTCCTCGGGGCTGGGCGAGGCCTTCCGCGCCGCGCGCGATGGCGGCCCGTCCAACCCTGTCGCCTTCGCCGATTTCGCCCCCTACGCGCCCAGCTACGATGCGCCGGCCAGCTTCATGGCCAGGGCGATCTTCGACGCCAGGGGGCGCTTTCTCGGCGCGATTGCGGTTCAGATGCCGATCGACCGCCTCAACGCGCGGATGGCGCTGCTCAATGATCGCGAGACCGGGCAGGAATCCCTTCTCGTCGGCCGCGACGGCGTGCTGCGCAATGACATTCCCAGCACCGCTGATGACGATATTCTGAAAACCCGCTTTCAGAACGAGGCCCTGAGCGCAGTCTTCGACGGCGCCGGGACGCTGTTCCCGGCTCGTTCGCCGGCTGGAGAGGAGGTTCACGCCACGGGCCTGCGCGTGGACAGCACGTTGGTCGACTGGGCCGTGATCACCGCGCTGCCCGACAGCGTCTTCCTGCAGCCGGTCCGCGAGCTGAGAGACAATGTGATCCTGCTCTCGGCCGTTCTGATCGCGCTCGCCGCGGCGATCACCATCCTGTTCGCGCGCGGCTTCTCCCGCCCGATCCTGCGCCTGCGCGCGGTTCTCGACGAGATCGCGGCAGGCAAGTTCGTCGAGATCCCGGGCCGCGAGCGCAGCGACGAGATCGGTGCGCTCGCCCGCCAGCTCGACACGCTGTTTGCCGGCAATGCCTTCCGCCAGCGGCTCGAAGCCTCGATGAATTCCTGTCAGGCAATGCTGATGTTTGCCAACGGTGCGCGTGAAATCGTCTATTTCAACCCGTCTCTGGGCAAGGTGCTGGAGGAAGCGACGCCCTGGATCCGCGACAATCTCGACCCCGAATTCGATGTGAAGACCCTGCTCGGGCGCTCCATCGACCTCTTTCACAAGGATCCGGCGCGAACCGCGGCCCTGCTCGACGGGCTCAAGGGCAGTCACACCGCCAGAATCGAGCTGGGCGAGC